>JAKAVH010000101.1 GCA_021827545.1 Thermoplasmata archaeon | reverse complement strand
CATCGGCGCCGCCGGTATGGGGATCATCGCGGAGAAACCGGAGAAGTTCGGTCAGGTCCTGTTCTTCTTCGTGATTCCCGAGACGCTCTGGATCATCGGCTTCGTGCTGGGGATCATCCTCTTGCTCGGGGTCATCTAGGTAGGCCGGTTCGCGCTCTCGACCCTCCCCCATGACGCTCGAGAGCCTGGTCGAGGAGATCCGTCGGCGGGGCGAGGCGGAACTCGCGGCGATCGAGTCGGCGCGAGCCGCCGAGACGACCCGTCTTGCGGCAGAGCGGGACCGCGCGGTCTCGGAGATCCGGGAGCATGCCGTGCGCTCGGCCGAGACCGACGCGGCCCGCGAGCGGGCGCAACGGCTCGCGGCCGCGAAGCTCCAGGCCCGGAAGCTCCTCTACGAGGCACGGGAGAAGCGATTCGCGGCCGGCATGGCCGAGACCCGGGCGCTCCTCGAGTCGTACACCCGCGCCCCCGAGTACGCGGCGGTCCTCAAGCGGATGCTCGCCGCCGCGAACGACGCGCTCGGCAAGCAGCTGCGCGTGAGCGGCCGCGCCGAGGACGCGACGCTCCTCGGCAAGGTCGCCGGGAAGGCGTTCGACCCCACCCCCCGGCCGATCCTCGGCGGGCTGATCGCCGAGACCGTCGACGGCGCCCGCCGCCTCAATTTCTCGTTCGACGAGCTCTTGCGCCTCCGGGAGGACCGGGTCCGCGAGCTCCTCGCGTGAAGGGACCGGGACGATGGCGGGCTCCCCCTACGCGAGCGCGCTCGGGCGGCTGAAGCCGGAGTTCTCGACGTTCCTCGGTCGGGAGCTCTACTCCGCGCTCGTCGGCGCGAAGGAGCCGAACGAGCTCGCGAAGCTTCTCGAGACGACCGCGTACGGACCGGACATCGCCCGGGCCCGCGCGACCCACTCCGGCGGGACGATGCTCGAGGTCGCCATCAACCGCACGTTCGTCCGACGGAACCGTCACGCCTACGAGGCGGCCCCGTTCGCGGGCCGCGGGATCGTCGCCGCGTACCTCGGTCGCTGGGACCTCCAGAACATCGAGATGATCCTCTCGGCGAAGGCGCTCGGCCGCACGATCACCGAGACGGAGGACCACCTCGTCTCGAGCCGGGAGATCCCGGCCGGCCTCTACGCCGGCGTGATGACGCTCGACGATTTCCGGATCGTCCTCGGCCAGCCGACGCTCGAGGCGACCGTCGCGGCGCTCGTGCGCTACGGCTACGGGGCGACGATCCTGCCGCTCCTCGAGGCGTTCGAGCGCAACCACGACATCTTCCCGATCCTCGTCGCCCTCGACCGGCAATACTACCGCGCCGTGCTCGAGGCGGCCCGCTTCTTCCAGGGCGACGAGTGGGTCGTCCGGGGGTTCCTCCAGAGCGAGATCGACGTGCGGAACGCGCTCCTGCTCCTCAAGGGCAAGAGCGCCGACCTCCCGCTCGAGTCGGTGCTCGGACGGTGGCTCGACGGCGGCGCGCTCTCGAGCTCGGCCGCGCCGGACCTCTACGGTGCCCGCGGCGTCCCCGAGCTCGCCGAGCGGCTCCAGACCCGCTTTCCTTCGGTGGCCGAGGGGACCGCGGAGTTCGGGACCGGTGGGAGCCTGACCGGCTACGAGATCGCGCTCCAGCGGGACCGGGCGCTCACCGAGCTCAAGCGCCTGCGGGCCTACCCGCTCTCCCTCGGGGTGATCTTCACCTACCTGCTCCTCGCCGAGCTCGAGCGGGCGGACCTGCGGCGGATCGCCTACGGACGGATCTACGGCTTCGGCCCCGAGCGGCTCACGCCGCTCCTGATCTCGCCGCGCCTGTAGTGTAGGTGTAGCCCGCGGCGCACGCTGTAGCGCGACGGAGAGGGCCGACCGTCCCGGGAAACCGGGCGGCCCTTCGTCCGTCAGTTCTCGGGAACGCCGGGAAGGATCGGCGACGGGGTCGGCCGGCCCTCGGGAACGTCCGGCGAGATCGTGTGGCGCCGCGCCCGGCCGAACGGGCGGAACGGCTGGCCGTTCCCCGAGTAGAACTTCGAGAAGTACTCGACGAAGATCAACCGCGCGCCCTGGATCCCCGGTTCGAAGACGCCGAGGATGACATTGAACGACTGGCCGACCACGAGGATGACGATGCCCGCGACGATCCCGGCGATCGTCCCCCCGAGGACGAGCCCGCTCCCGATCGAGTTGATCACGAGCGCGAGGATCACGCTCGCGAGCAGGATGCCGACGAGCCGCGTGTAGGAGAGGATGTGGCTCACGACCTCGATGAGCCCCATCATCCCCATCTGGAGGCCCTCGCCGCCGAGGAGGAGGGCCAGGCCGACGACCATGAGCCCGAGGTAGACGCCGAAGAGCGGGTGGGCGGAGAGCGAGGTCTGGTGGCGGATGACCGAGAGGCCGAAGAAGGCGACCCCGAAGGCGAAGGCGATCCCGCCGATCTTCCCGAGGACCCCGCGGGGGCGGTGATGGAAGAACTCCTTGAGCGCGCCGAAGGCGAATCCGAGGACGACCATCCCGAGGCCGACGTAGCCGGCGAAGAGGAGGAGGATCGGGACGCCGCTCCGCCCGGCCGGGTCGATCGGGGCCACGTAACCGGTGAGGAGGCCGAGGAGGTGGAAGCCGAAGAACTCGTCCCAGTAGAGGCCGAGGCCGATCGCGATCGCGCAGCCCGGAAGGAGCGCGTAGGCGAGCTGCTGCATCCCTTTAGGGCCCATGATCATCTTGACGAAATTGCGGCCGAACTTCGGGAGGAACCGGGCCCCTGGAAAGCCCGCGATCATCCACAGCGAGATGAGGAGGATCACGAGGCCGTAGCCGAAGTCGCCGAGCATGAAACCGAAGAAGATCGGGAAGGCGATCGAGAAGACGAGCGTCGGGTCCCACTCCGTCGCCTGGGGGAGGGAGTAGAACCGGACGAAGAACTCGAAGCGCCGGACGCCCTTCGGGTTGCTCATCAGCGTCGGCGGCTCCTCGTGCGTCGGCACGTCGTAGAAGTAGAGCCGCCCCGCCGTCACGGCCCCGAGGACCGACTTCAGGCGGTCGACGTCCCGGGCCGGGACCCACGCCTCGAGCGCGAAGGTTGCGCGGCTCGCGCCGAGCTTCGCGAGGACCTCCGACTTGCGGTTCTCGATCTCGAGCGCCTCGTCGATCGCCGCGACCGTCGGGTACCATTCACGCGCGATCCTCCCGAGCCGGTCCGCGATCTCGCCGCGGCGGCGCTCGATCTCGTTGCGGCGGACCCGGAGCTGGTCGAGCTCCTCGGCCGTCGCGCCCGAGAGCGCGGGGATGGCGGTGAGGCGGACCCCACGGGCTTGGGCGAGGCGCCCGAGCGCGTCCGCGCCGGCGGGACGGCTCACGATGACGAACCGGACGGTCTCCTCCGCCGGACCGACGAGGAACCGGGCGTCGGCCTCGGGCGGAAGCGAGCCCCGGAGCTCGGCGAACCCCTCGGCCGGGGCCTCGCCGTAGAAGGAGAGGTAGCTCGCGCTGCGCAGGTACTCCAACCGGTCGGGGTAGAAGGAGAGGTGCTCGAGCAGATCGGTCGTGTCGGCCGCGGCCTTGCGCTCGGTGAGGAGCCGGTCGTCCTCGCGCTTCAGCTCTCCGACTTCGGCATCGATCGGCACCCCGGCCGCCGCCCGGAAGACCTCGTCGAGCGAATCGAACCGGCGGGGGGCGACGTTCGGGGTCGCCGGGAGCGCGGAGAGCAGCCCCCGGAAGCGGAGCGTTTCGTCCCCGACGCGGCGGAGGGTTTCCGAACCCCGCTCGGGCCCGAGCTCGGCCATCGCCTCGGGCCGCAGCGGCTCGATCTGGGCGACGCGGAGGTCGTGGAGGGCGGTGAGCACCCGCTCCTCGTCCTCCCGCAGGCCGAGAAGGCCCAGCTTGACCATCCGGATCGGTCGGAGCGCCATCGGTCGGTCCTGTCCCCGCCCTCTACTCCTCGAGGAGATCCCCGAGGACCGCCTTCAGGAGGCCGGCCGAGCGGTCGGAGCTCCGCGGAGCCGCGGCCCCGGTCGCCTGGGCGGCCTGGCGCTCGCCGTCGGCCACGATCTGCCGGGCCTCGACGTCGGCGGCGAGTCGGGCCCGCTCGACGGTCCGGGCATGATCGGCCTCCGCCTCGGCCCGCGCCGCAGCGACCGTGGCTCCCGCCTCCTCCTTCTGGCGGCGAAGGGTCGCCTCGCTC
>JAKAVH010000103.1 GCA_021827545.1 Thermoplasmata archaeon | reverse complement strand
GAGGTGACGACCGCCCTCGCGCTCGACCGGTTCGCCCGGGAGGAGGTCGGGGTCGCGGTCGTCGAGGTCGGCATCGGAGGCCGGCTCGACGCGACCAACGTCCTCTCGAGCCGCGTCGGCGTCATCACGACCCTCGAGCTCGAGCACACGGACGTCCTCGGACCGACGCTCGCGGCGATCGCCACCGAGAAGGCCGGGATCCTGCACCCGGGGATGACCGGGGTCGTCGGCCGGATTCCCGCCGAGGCCGAAGCGATCGTCGCGGCCGAGGCCGCACGGTGCGGGGTCCCGCTCTGGCGCCTCGGGACCGAGGTGCGGGTCGGCGAGCGGACGCTCTCCGAGGAGGGCCAGACGTTCACGGTCCGGCTGCCCGGACGATCGTTCGAGGCCGTTCGGATGCCCCTGCTCGGGCGGTTCCAGCCCGAGAACGCGGCGCTCGCCGTCGCCGCGGTCGTGCGATTCCTCGCGGCGGACGGACGAGCGCCCGACGACGGCGCGGTCCGGGCGGGGCTCCGGGCCGTTCGATGGCCCGGCCGCCTGGAGCGGGTCGGGCGTCGCCCCGAGGTTTTCTACGACGTCGCCCACACGCCCGAAAGTGCCCGGGCGGTCGCCGAGAGCCTGGGCGAGATCGCGCCGCTCGCCGAGCCCGCCGAGAGTTCGATCGTCTTCGGTTGTCTGCGCGGCAAGGACGTCGACCGGATCCTGGACGCGCTCGCCCCCCTCGCCCGCACGCTCGTCGTCGTGCCGGTCCGCTCCGAGCGGGCGCTCGGGGTCGCCGAGGTCCGGGCGAGCGCGATCGGTCGGTTCCCCCGGGTCGTCCTCGCTCGGTCCGCCGAGGAAGGGGTCCGACTCGCCCGCGCCGCCACCGGACCGGACGGTCTCGTGCTCGTCGTCGGGAGCGACTACCTGATCGGGGAGCTCGTGCGGCGCGGCGACGACCGGGCCGAGCCCGACCTCTCGGACCCGGGGGCCGGAGAGCGGCCTCCGCTCCCCGCGCCGTCCGACGCCGGTCGCCGGCCCCGACGGGGTGGGCGCTAGTGCCGTCGTCCCGCTCCCCGTTCCCGTGGGTGGAGATCCTCGACCGCCTCTCGTCGTTCTACGGCACCGGGGACTGGAGGACGCCGTACCTGCGGGAGCACGCGGAGAACCCGTTCCAGGTCCTGATCGGGACGATCCTGTCGCAGCGGACCCGGGACGAGAACACCGACCGCGCGTCCGCGCTCCTCTTCGCGCGCTTCCCCGACGCCCGCTCGCTGGCGGCGGCCCCTCTCCCCGAGGTCGAGCCGCTGATCCGGGCGACTGGCTTCTACCGCGTGAAGGCGCGCGCGATCGTCGCGTGCGCCGCGACCCTGCTCGACCGCTTCGGGGGGGTGCCTCCGCCGTCGTTCGAGACGCTCACGTCGCTGCCGGGCGTCGGCCCGAAGACCGCGAACTGCGTCCTCGTCTTCGGCTACGGGATCCCCGCGATCCCCGTGGACACGCATGTCCACCGGATCGCCAACCGGCTCGGCGTCGTGCGGACACGCCGACCGGACGAGACCGAACGAGCGCTCCGGGAGGTCCTGCCCGACCGGTTCTGGATCCCCCTCAACCCCCTCCTCGTTCAGCACGGCCAGAACGTCTGCCGTCCGATCGGCCCGCGCTGCGGGGCGTGTCCCATCGCCGCGCTCTGCGCGACCGGGCGCGCGCTCAGGGCTGGACGTCCGCCGCCGCGACCGGAGGACGCGCCGCCGGGGTCCGGGGCAACGCCACGAGCGCGACGAGCGTCAGTGCGACGGTCGCCGCGAGGACCTCCCAGGCGACCGCGTACGAGCTCACCGAGACGAGCCAACCGAAGAGGAACGCGACGGCCGCCCCGCCGGCGAGCTGGACCGAGTTGAACAGGCCGATCGCGAGCGGAACCTCCTCGGAGGGGATGTCGGTCCAGTAGTGAGGCAGTACGTACATCACGGCGTAGACGAACCCGTACGAGAACGAGAAGACGACCCCGACGAGGATCGTCGCCGCGACCCCCAGGAAGGGGATCAGGGTCAGCACGCCGGCGCCGACGAGCGTCACGACCACGAACTGGGTGCGATGGTGCCGGTCCCGCTCGGCGACCGGGCCACCGACCGGGCCGCCGAAGAGGCTCGGCACGACGAACATCATCCCGATGGCCCCGGCGAGCGCGATCGACCAGCCCCGGACCGTCTCCCCGAACGGCACGATGAACTGCCCGGTCGCGAACGCGGCCCCCTCCATCCCGATGAACGCGAGCCCGACCGCCCACGCCGCCCGGCTCGTCAGCGCCCGGGGCCACCGCCTCGGCGGCCGGAGGGACGGTGGCGGCGCGGCCCCGGCCGTAACCGGGATCAGGGCGATCGCGAGGAGGACGAGGAGGCCGAGCACGAGCCCGCCGAAAGCCATCGACCCCCGCCAGCCGATCAGCGGGATGAGGAGCGAGCTGCCGAGGACGCCAAGGCCCGCCCCCGCGCTGTACGCCGAACTGAACGTTCCGACGGGCAACCCGCGTCGACCCTCGGGGTAGAGGCTCGCGACGAGGCCGATCGCCGGGGAGAAGAAAAGTCCCGCGCCGACACCGGCGATGATCCGGGTCGCGAGCAGAACGGCGAACGACGGAGCGAGGGCGCTCGCGAGGCCGCCGGCCGCGAGGAGGCCGACCCCCCACAACGAGACCGACCGTGCCCCGGACCGCCGCGCGAGGAGACCGGCGGGGACCTGCATCGCCCCGGCCCCTACGAGGAACCCGGCGACCAGGAGGCCCCACGACGCCGAGCCGACCCGGAACTCGGCGCCGAGCGAGAGGAGGCCCGGCCCGATGTCGAACCAGTTGTACGCGTACCCGACCCGCAGCGCGATCAGGATCGCCGTCGCCCGGCCGGTCGAGCCCGCGCGCCCCGGCCCGCTCGCCCGCGTTCCCGCCACGCCCCGGTCCCGGGCCAATCGGCCAAACACCTTAAGCATCGGCGCCCGTCGGCGATTCCGTCATGGACGACGCCGAGTACGACCTGCCGTTCTTCCACCGGCAGGGGTTCCGCCGCCGCTCGTGCGTCGTCTGCGGACACGCCTTCTGGTCGCTCGGCGACCACGACCGGTGCCAGGAGGCCCCGTGCCGGGACTACGGCTTCATCGGCGCCCCGATCTTCGCGCGGCCGTACGACCTCCGGGGCATGCGCGAGGCGTTCCTCTCGTTCTTCGAGCAGCGCGGCCACGCGCGGCTGCGACGGTACCCGACCGTCGCGCGTTGGCGGAACGATGTCTTCTTCACGCAGGCGTCGATCTACGACTTCCAGCCGTGGGTAACGAGCGGCGCGGTCCCGCCGCCGGCGAACCCGCTCGTGATCAGCCAGCCGTGCTTGAGGTTCATCGACCTCGAGGAGGTCGGCCGCAGCGGCCGGCACTTCACGCTCTTCGAGATGATGGCCCACCACGCGTTCAACCGCCCCGACCACGAGGTCTACTTCAAGGACCGGTGCACCGAGCTCTGCCACGAGTTCTTCGTGAACACCCTCGGGGCCGACCCGAAGGGGATCACCTACAAGGAGGAGGTCTGGGAGGGCGGCGGGAACCTCGGCCCCTCCCTCAGCGTGAGCTCGCTCGGGCTCGAGGTGGCGACCCTCGTGTTCATGGAGTACGTGCGCGAGGGCGCGACGATGAAGCCGATGCCGCTCACCGTCGTCGATACCGGCTACGGGCTCGAGCGGTGCGTCTGGGGCAGCCACGGGTCGAAGAACGCCTACGAGGTCGTCTTCGGCGCGCAGTACGACGACCTGCGCCGGGCCTTGCCGCCGCGCGAAAGCGCGATATTGATCGACCACGCCCGGGCGCTCAACTTCCTGCTCACGGACGGCGTCGTCCCGTCGAACAGCAAGGAGGGATACTTCGCCCGCCTCCTGCTCCGCCGGTCGCTGCGCCTCCTCGCCCGGGCTCCCGAGGCCCCGGACCTCATCGCGATCCTCGACCGCGTCGGCCGGGAGATCGCGAAGGACTACCCCGAGGTCGGCGCCCACCGCGACGACCTGCACAAGGTCGTGGCCGCGGAGATCGAGCGGTACGGGGAGGCGATCGGCCGCGCGCGCCAGACGATCCGACGTCACGAGGAGCGGCTCCGCGAGAGCGGAGCCCGCGTCACCGAGGAGGACCTGCTCGGCTGGTACGACTCTCTCGGCGTCCCGCCCGACGTCGCCGTC
>JAKAVH010000237.1 GCA_021827545.1 Thermoplasmata archaeon | reverse complement strand
GCCCCGACAGCGAAACGGGCGCCCCACCGTCCGGCGCATCTCCCGATGCACCGGGCACGGCCAAGGAGAAGGGGGCCGGATTATGAGGATTCGGGGGGCGGAAGGCCGCCCACGCCCGACGCCCCGGTCCCGCGCGGCCCCGGACCCGCCGCGGGGGGGGGACCGCTCGCGGAGGCCTCCGGGGGACCCGGCGGAGGGTACGCGCGCTCCGCGCCCGGGGGGACGGCGGCCGAGCCTCCGGTGCCGATCGCCTCGATCGCCGGGGGCCGTCGGCGCGATCGACCCAGAACGTATCCCACGACGCTCGCCGCCACGAAGATCGCCGAGAAACCGATCACGTTGTACGGGTACTGATCCAGCCCCGAGAGGAACGGGACCCAGCCGAGCAGGTTCACCGGGACCGTGGTCGAATTCGTCCCGTAGTATCCCTGGCTAGCGACCAGGAGACGCACCTCGGCCGATGCCCCCAGGTAACACGCCGGGACGCTCAGCACGATCGAGACGTTCCCTCCCGAGTCCGTCGTCGGTGAGGCCGAACCGAAGGCGCCCGTGCAGGGCCCGAGGTTCGTGGAGGAGGAGAGCGTGATCTGGATCGGGACCCCCGCGATCGCCGCGCCGCTCGAGCGGTTCGAGAGATGGCCGGAGATCGTCACCGACCCGCCGGGGGCGACGGCGGTCGGGGAGAAGTGCACCGACAGGGCCACGAACGTCGCGGTCAGGTCCTCAAAGAGGAGCAGAGCGCGGGGAGAGCCCCAACCGGTCTCAGGGTCCCACCCCGGGCCGGCGGAGCCGAGACAGGTCGCGCCCGAGGTCACGTCGGCGAGACCGGGAGCGATCTTGCCGACGGCCTCCTCTTCCGCGACGGTGTAGAGCCGGGGAGCGAGGGGAGCGAGGGACTGGGCCGAGAGCGCCTGCATCTCGGTGACCAGTCCGGCCCAGATCGGGGTGGAGAAGCTGGTGCCCGCCGCGACCTCGGACTGGCCGTTGAAGTAGAGGAAATCGGCGGCCGCACTCGCGCTGACGTCCGGGGTGCCTCGCATCGAATTACCGGTGTGTTGCCAGTACGGCGCGGCGAACTGGGAGGAGAACCCCCCACCGCTCAGGTTCCACGCCGATTCGCTAAACCCGGTAACCTGGCCGAGCAGGTTGCGCAGCAGCGTGACGTCCGTTCCGCCGACAGCCAGCACCTGGGGAGACGTCGAGGGGTACTGCGGCGCGGGCCCGCCCTGGCAGCCCGCGGAGAGATCACCGCCGGTATCCCCGGTGGCGGCGAGCATCGTGATCCCCTCCTGCGCGCCCACCGAGAGATAGGTGTCCCAGGCGGCCGCGAGACTCCCGTCGGTCGATTCAGGCGTGCCGAACGACATGGAAAGGGCCGTGATCGGAAGCCCGACCGCGGTGTGCAGGGCGTCCGCCATCGCGGTCGAACTGGGCGAGCACGCGGGCGCCGCCCCTTCGGGGGCGTACACGGCGTACAGGTGGGCCCCGGGGGCCATCGAGCCCGACCATTCGAGGTCGAGCGTCAGCTCCTGGGCCGCGCCGCACGGGTCGTTCGCGGCCGAAGCCGAGGGCGCCGGCGCTCCGTCCACTGGTACCGCGGTGTACTGAGCGGCCGGGAAGATCGAGGCAGGGTAGTACCGCGAGAAGAACGTGGCGAGGTCGCTCGGCACGTATCCGGGCCCCCAGAGAAGCAGTGCGATCCCTTGACCGGAAGCGTACTGAGGGGTACCCGAGACGTTGTAGAGGCTGGATAGCTGGTAGATCGAACGCGCGATCGCCGGCGTCACGAGGTCGCCGGCGCCCTGCGCCGCGCCCGAAAGGGGGCGCAGCGAGGGGGCAAGGCCCGAGGGCAGAGAGAAGACCCCGAAGCCGGAACTGAGCCCGACGACGCTCAGCACCTCGGACTCGAGGGCGGCCGGCAGGGAAGGGGCCGTGGAGGGGAAGGTCACGGACCGTCCCTGATAGTCGCCCGAGAGCAGCGACGTCGCGAACGCTCTCTCTACGGAGGGCACCGAACCCGCGAGGGTCAACGCGAGCCGATCGGACCAGGAGTGGACGATCGAGAGCCCTTCGGCACGGAAGTAGGCGATCGCGGCACGATAATCCCCCGGACTCACCCCGAATCGGTCGGCGACCCCCGACGCGTTGAGCGGGGGAGCCCCCGGGGTTGGCGACTCGAACTCAGACGCATTGCGAGGCTGGAACGTCACGACCACCTCGCGGTCTCCGGTCGCCGGCACGGGCTGCGGCACGGCACGGTCGCGGGCCGGGTCGAAGCCGGCCCGCTCGGCGAAGACGACGTTCGTCGACACTGCCGCCGGCGCGTGGAGAGAGCCACCCCCCACGCGCGCGGCGGGAAGCGGACCGAGCGTGCCGACCGGCACGAGCATCACCGCGAGGAGGACGGAGGCGAGGAGCAGCACCTTCGTCGTCCGGGCGCGCCCACCGTTCCGCCAGGGCTGGTTCACGGTCCTCGATGCCTCCCCGCCCGCCAAATAGGTTCCGAACCGGCCGCGTCGGGCGCGCCTACACCCGGATCGCGGCCGTGTACCCATCGGGACGGTGGAATCCCCCCGGACCGCCAAAGGGATCGGGCCGGACCTGGGGGCTCCCGCCTCGAAGAGCCGCGAGATACCGGTCGATGGCGTCGACGCACTCCATCGCCGCGCCCATCGCGTAGACCACCGACCGGCCACCGGTCGCAAAGATCCCCGGGACCCCGGTCGCGAAACCTCCGTCCCTTCCCTCGGGCCAACCTCTCGAGTTCACCGACAGGGAGAGCTCCGGTCCGAACCCGGCGAGATCGGCCCTCTGACCGACCGCCACGATCACGGTCTCGCAAGGCAGGAGGGTCTCGGAGCCTGCGACGGGCACCGGCTCGCGTCGCCCTCCGGCGTCGGGAGGACCTAACGCCATGGACTGCACGACCAGACCTTCGACCCGTTCGGCCCCCACGATACGGACCGGTGCGCGCAGGAAGAGGAACCGGATCCCCTCCTCTTCGGCACCGTGCACCTCTTCCGGGTCGGCCGGCATCTCTTCCCGGCCCCGACGGTACACGAGGGTGACATGTCCCTTAGCGGTGAGGCGCCGGGCGGTTCGGACCGAGTCCATCGCCACGTCTCCCCCACCGACGACCACCACGTCCGCGCCGACCTTCGGCAGAGTCCCACGGTGCACGTCGCGGAGGAACGGCAGGGCGGGAAGGACCCCCGGGAGCTGTTCACCCGGCACCCCGAGATCCCGGTGCACCGGCGTTCCCAACGTCAGCAGTACGGCAGCGTAGCCGTCGTCCCGCAGAAGGCGGTCGACCGGAAAGTCCCGTCCGACCCGGGTACCCTCCACAAAGTGTACGTCGAGTGTGCGGAGCCGCGCCCGATCGGTCTCTACGTCCCGATCGGTCAATCGGTAGGCCGGGATCGTCTGCATGAGACCACCGAGGCGATCCTCCTGCTCGAAGACCGTGACCGAGTACCCTCGGACGCCGAGGTCCCAGGCGGCCATCAGGCCCGCGGGGCCGGCGCCGACGATCGCGACCCGTTGCCCCTTCGGTGCGGACGGCACGTAGACGCGCTCGCTCTTCCCAAAGTCGAGGGAGGCTCGCTTCAGCGCCCGGATCGCGACCGGCACCCCTTTGCGCTTCACGACGCAGGCGTCCTCGCAGTAGTGGTAGCAGACCTTGCACAGGCTCGTTGCGAGCGGGTTATCGCGGAGGGTCACCTCGGCGGCTCCATCGAAATCTTCCGCCGCGACCAGCCGGATGTACTCCCGGCAGTCCTGGGTGATCGGACACGCCTCCACGCACCACGGTCGATGGCACTGGATGCAGCGTCGGGCCTCGAGGACGGCCTCCTCCCGGGAGTAGGCATGGACGACCTCCTCGAACCCGTCAACCCGCTCCTCTGCGGGGGCCTCGGGGATCGGTACGCGCACCGGCCGTAGCCGGGGTGGCTCCGGTTTCGAGGAGGGCGCCTCGTCGGCCATGCTTTTCGAAGCTCCGAGGCCGGGGGCGTCTAATGACGGTTGCGTGGAAGCGTCCGTCCCTCGGACCCGGCTCGACGCGCTCCGCCATATACCCGTGCAATCCTTCCCTCCCGGCGGTAACGGCCGGCGAGGTTCGATGGTCCTCGATGCGCTCGGAAAGTCCCTGCGGGGGGTGCTCCAGAAGATCGCCCGTGGCACCGCGGTCGATGCGGAGCTGCTCGCGGAGGTCGTCCGGGACATCCAGCGCGCGCTCCTGCAGGCC
>JAKAVH010000221.1 GCA_021827545.1 Thermoplasmata archaeon | reverse complement strand
ACACATCGACCTTCTCCTCCCGTACAAGGAGTTCGATCCGTTCGACTGACCAAGGAGGCTCCAGTCCGAGCAATCGGTTCCAGAGATCCGCGTCCTGCATGCCGCCCACCGGGGGGCCGGAGCCGCTCCTACGCCATCGGCCTACCCACCCAGAACCCGGAAGAACCTAATCCGCGTTCACGCCTCGGCCAGGGTGCGGAAAGTCAGTTGGAACCGATAGCCTCCCGGACCTCCCGAAATCCAACGGTTGAAGTCCGGCTTGATGGCACGGAACGGACCTTGGGTTCCTCGTGAGCACCGCATCCACGAGGAGCCCGCTGCCCTCCCGCGATCCCGCCGCCGCGGAATCCGATTGCCCCCTAGTTCCCACCGAGGGATTATCCGCCCCTTCGTCCGTCCGCGTAGGGATGCGCGTCCTCCAGATCGCCTCCGTGGGAGAGAACCCGGACGCGGTGTTCGTGGGGTTCCGGACCTTCCCGGTTTCGAAGCTCGTCCTTCTCTACACCCCGGAGTTCGAGGTGGCCGCCCGGGATGTGGCCCGGCGGTGCGCGGGGATCAAACTGCCGACCGACCTGATCCGGATCGACAAAGAACCTCTCGTAGCGTGCCTCCAGATGGTCTCGGCGATCGTGAAGGAGGAACGAACGCGATTCGACGACGTCGTGGTAAACACCGGGGCGGGGCCCCGGATGATGACCTGCTCGCTGCTGGCGGCGGCGTTCGTGAACGGGCTCACGTCGATCGACGTCATGGGCGACAAGCCGGTCCCGTTGCCCGTGCTCAAGTTCTCCTACGACGAGATCGTGACCGAGGCGAAGGTGAGGATCCTCCGCGCGCTCGAGGATGCCGGGGGAGAGGTCAACTCCCTGGGGACGCTTGCCGAGCGGACCGGACTCGACAAGTCCCTCCTTTCCTACCACATCCGGGGAGGCCAGGGGTCCCGCGGGCTCGAGAGCCTCGGCCTTATCGAAGTCGACCGTGCAGTCCAGGGGCGGCTGGTGCTTCGGGTGACGCCGATGGGACGGATCTTGCTCCTCGCCCGGACGGACGAGACGAGCGGCGCTCCTGGGAGACGCTAACGGGCATGGAGGGCAACGCTTCCTCCTGCCCGAGTACTGTGCCCATCCGACGGCGCCCTCCGGAGAACCCCTCTCACGAGGCTCCCGACGAGTTCCGCCGCCCGGAGGATGGCTGCCTGTTTCCGGTCTGCATGGTCGGGGCGGCGTTCGATTTCGTCCACTCGACCGAAGAGGAGACCCGGTCGGCCGAGCGCCCGGGCCACTGCGAACACCGAGCCCGCGAGTTGGTCGAACTTCGAGCCGCTCCCGTCGGGAGGGCCGTGCCGTCGGACGACGCGGAGTTCCCGGTGTTCACCGAGGTGTTCAATCTCTGCTCCCTGCATGCGGCGAGGATGCGCCGGAAGGTGGCGGCCCTTACGACGGAGCTTTGACGGCCCCGGGAGATGGGGGCGTCCCGTCTCGACGACCCGACGAACGCGCGATGGGTCCATCGGATTCCGGGCGCCCGCGTACCCCGGTCGAGGTCCGGTGGGGCGTGGCTGCTGCGCCGAGAGAATCACGGGCGGGTCAGTTCTACCGGCTCGAATCTGTAGTTACCCGTAGATCCCGAATGGAACCGCGTTCGCGAGCTGCGTGACCGCGTCGCGTTGGGCATGGAGGTGCTCCCGCTGCTCGGTCTCCAGTTCCTCGGATTTCTGTCGAAGCGGTCCGGGATCGAGCCCGAGCTGAGGCACCAGCGGCCGAATCGTTTCAACGACCTTGGCGGCCGCCCGTCCATCCGGGCGATCCTTCTCGGCCTCGGGCAGGAGGCAGACGATGGGGATCTTCCGGCCGAGGCCCGCCTTCAGGACGGCGGCCCCGAACCCCGTGAGCATGCCGGAAGTTCGCGGGAAGCCGTAGGATCGTATCACGGGGAGCCCGGGGGCGTTCCCGAGGGCGAGCACGGGGATCTCCTCGTTTGCGGAGCCTCCCTCGCGGGGTTTTCCCTCGATCGCGAAGATCATCTTGACGCCATTGGCCTCGGCCCAATCCAACCGCGCCTCGCCGACGGCGCCGATCAAGGGGGCATCGATCGCGATTTCGGAGATCGCCACGACGAGCTGGCCGCACATCTTGTCCGGCCCGCACGCCATCCGGCTTGCATAGACTCGGACCGGGGAGTCGACAAGCCCTTCGTCCATGACCACCGTCGGGGGGAGGGACGGACTCTCGACGCGGGCCACCGGGGTCATTTCGAGCGTCTCGACCAGATATTTGATCGCGACGGAGCCGACCAGCCCGTGGGTGGGGAAACCAACGATCATCATGGCCCCCCGAAGCGACCGGCCCGACAGGTCGACCACGTCCACCCGGACGGTTCCGGCAAGCAAAGGGCTCCTCGGATTCGGCGCTTTCGCCAAGGCTGGGTCCTTGTCGCCAGCGTTATCGGGCATGGCAGGGGCCTCATGGTGTTGCGTACCCCTCCGGACCTGCACCACCACGTAGTTGGCACATAGGGGGGTCCAGGGGGCGCTTCGAGCGCCAGCGCCCCGCACATCCCCGCCGGCTGCTTCGAGGCCGCCCGGAAGAGTTCTTGGACCCCCGGACCCTTTCCCCGCGGGCCGGAGCGCTTCTGCGCTCCTGGAGGAGGCTCCATGACCCCACCCAAGACCTGGTCCGCCGGCGAGAAGTCCAGATCGTCCGCGAGGGCCTCCAGCCCCGGGCCAACGTCGCCGAGATCTGTCGGCGTCCCGGCATCCGCTCGACCGCCTTCTACGAATGGCGCGAGCGCGCCCTCGCCTCGCTGAAGAATGGTCTCCGCTCGAAGGAGGGGACCCCCGAGACGGCGCTCCGCCACGAGAACGCCCGGCGGAAGAAGCTCGTCGCCGACTACGCCATCGCCAACGACGGGCTGCGCGAGCCCCTCGAGGGGTCGTCGCTGGGAAAAAACGACGGAGGGCGCTCGTGAGAGCGATGCCGGAGCGCGGGATCAGCTCCCTCTCGAGGGCCGCCCGGATCTCCGGGATCTCTCGTCGGGCCCTCTCCACCCTGCCTCGGCCTCACGTCCTCCATCGACGACCGGATGCGGCCGAGACTCGGGCCGCGGTCCGGCGGGTCGCGCTCAACCGGGTGACGTACGGCCACCGCCGGGTGGGGGCGATGCTCCGTCGCGAGGGACGAAGGATCCACCGCAGGCGGGTCGACCGGTGGATGAGGGAGGAACAGCGGCTTCGGCCGGCCCACTTCCCACGACCCCGTCTCCCGTCGGCCGGAGCGCTTGAAGCGGATCGACCGAACCAGAAGGGGTCTACCGACCCCACGTACATCGACACGACCGATCGAGGTCCGTGCCCGCTGACCTCGATTCTCGATGGCTGCACGCGCGAGGTACTCGCCTGGAGCTTCCTGCCGAACTGTGGAGCGACGGAGGCGATCGACGTGGTCCAAGCGGCGGTGGCGAAGGAGTTCCCACGGCGTCTCCGCGCCGACGGAGTGGTCCTCCGGTCCGACGCCGGGAGTCAGTTCATCGCCCACGAGTTCCGGGAGCGCAGGAAGGTTCTCGGAATCGAGTTGGAGGCGATCCGCAAGAAGAGGCGGGAAGATCACGGAGTGATGGAAAGCTACCACGGTCACTTCAAGATGGACTACCTCTGGACGGCGCCTCCCCGGCCGTACGCGGAGACCCGGGATCACTTGGCGACGTCGCTGCGCCACTACAACGAAGAGCGACCGCGCTCCTCGTGGAACGATCTCACGCCAACGGAGTTCGCGAAGAAGAGGAAGGAGGAGCCTGACCGGAGCCGGACCCAGGGCCGAACCGCCCTCTCCCCGCACCCCTCACCCTGTGCAAACCGGCGGGGTACATGTCAGCGAGGGCTGGGGGCGTTGGAGAAGAGCGCACGCAGCGTGCGGGCTGCCGCGCGACTCCCGGACGAGAGGGCTCGGCGCGCGGAGGCGGCGCGCCAGCGCACGCACCTCGTTCGGTGGCTCCAGGTCGCGCGAGAAGGCGAGGCGGCCGAGGCCCGGCGGAAGTTCTTGACGAAGCACGAGGGCGAGCTGGGGTGGGGGGCGGAGGTCGGCGTGGCGGCCCATGACCACCGGGCCGAGCAGGGGCTGAGGCCGCGCATCGCGAAGAAGTGCAAGCTGTCGTGGGGGTCGCGGACGCTCGGCGGTGCGGAACGGTTCGCCGCGCTGGCGAGCGTGGTGGAGACCGGGAAGATGCAGAGGGGGTTGGGCTCGCCGAGCTCGGGGCACGGGTCCTGC
>JAKAVH010000200.1 GCA_021827545.1 Thermoplasmata archaeon | reverse complement strand
AACCGATCGTTCTCGTCTTCGACCACTGCCCCGCAGTCCGTACAGACGAGGGATTCTCCGGTCGTACCCTTGGGGATGGGCTGACCGCAGGCGCCGCAGAACCGGTGGTTCGGCCAGGCAACCTTGCCGCACTGCGGGCACTTTCGGGCCATTCGTTCTATGGGCCACGAGCCGGGGGTGCATGAACCTAGCCATCGGCAAGGCGGCGAAGTCCCCGCAGATTCGGTCCCATCTCCGAGGGCGTAGAGTTCGCGCCGCGGACGAGAGAGCGTGGTCGACCTCCCGGGAGCCCGAGCGGACGCCGCATCGCTCCTCTCAACCGGGTCCGGGATCGCACCCACCAGAGACCTGGTCGCGGGCGGCCGCGATCGCCCGACACGTCAGGCGTGGGGCCGGCACCGACCCCTGTGACGGTCGGTGAAGAGGGCCGCGACCATCGGAGACTTGGCGCACCTCCGACGAGACGGGCGACCTCAAGCCACGAGCGGGCGACGCGTGGCGCGGGTGTCGGCTCCGCATTCACGATGCGGTCGCATTCGGACTCAGCGAGGCCGGCGGGGCGACCGAGGTAACTTTGGCCGGCCCCGGCGTGACCCCGGAGCTGAACCCGACCGACGAGCGGCTGGTGGGTTGAGTGATCGACGCGAGTTCACGACGGGCCAACGATTCCGCGGCGCTGTTGGAGAGGTGATACCACCGAACGATGCCATGGAAACAGGGTCGAGAGTCGACGATAATGGTGTCGTGCTGGATCGGGGGGATGCTTCGACCGCGAACCGTCCCGAAGTGCAGGTGCAAGCTGTCCCGGGTCGTCCGCGCCCGAGACCTGTCTTCCGGCCTCGGCCACGGTCGACCTCGATGAAGGACGCACGTCGGCGACTCCCTAGTTCGGCGCAGCATGGGAACTGCCGCCCCTCTCCCGTTGACCCCGGTTGACCTCGCCTCTAAGTCCTGCAAGAACGACGTACCTGCGTGACCTAGTCATGCTATCTTCCGCGAGCGCGGGCTCCGCTGCCGCGACGCCGATGTTCCCGAGCGGGAGCGTCGCGGGCGCGGCGATCGTTCGCAGTGCGTTGGGGCGGCTCCGCACTCTCGTGTCTCTGGCCCTCGCGGTGTCGGTCCTCGTCCTTGTAGAGGGCTACCTGAGCTCGCTCGGGGTCTTCGGAAAGGTTCCCGGAGTTGGGGGGCCGTTCAACCTTGACTGGATCACGGCCGTTCAGATCGGCGTTGGGATCGCAGTGGGGGTTTCGCTCGGGGTTCTCGTGGTCATCGCACTCGTGTTCGCGATTCTGGGCCTACTCGCCTGGCGACGCGGAGTTCTCGCCATGGTGTCTGCCGGGGCCGAGATGGGGCCCGCGCAGGAGTCCTCGTGCCAAACGGCGCGTAGGGATCACCGCACTACCCTCTGGCTGTTCCTAGTTCTCGTGCTGGCCGCCATCGTCGTTTCGGTCGCCTTCGCGGGAGTCAACGGCGCAATGTCCTGGCTCGGTATCGGTGCGGTGCCGGGTGTGGTGGGGTCCGTTGCCACCAGCCTTGCCACCGGGGCCGTCCTGGTGCTGATATACTACTACGGTGCGCGCCATCTCTCCGAGCTGCTGCTCGCAGTGGCGTCGCCCACCGAGCGTTCCCTCTTGGGTCGGGGAAGCTCCTGGATGGTCGTCGGTGCGATAGTGGGCTTGGGAGCGGCGTTCTCCCCGGTCTCTTGGGCGTTCAACGGGTTCGTCGTGATCTCGTTGGCGATGATCCTCCCGGGAGTGGGGAACCTCTGTCGGGCGTACGACCTCTGGCTGGCCGAGCGCCATGCCGTTGGGAAGCCGGCTCCCACGGCCGGAACGACCGCGGCATAGGTCCGGGGTCGGCTCCACGACGCGGGAGCTCCCGAATCCCCGCAAGTGGCCGTGCCTACGCGCGGCTCCGCATAGGCGCTGTACGATGGCGACGAGCCACGCATCTCGAATCGGTGCGTGTCGCTCCGCGATGCGCTCGGTCAGCGTGCCGCGCCGAAACCGGCCCGAACGCAACACCCCGACCTCGAAGTCCCACCTCTCTCTCGGACCGATCGATGCTAGCCTCCCAGAGTCCGTGCACGGCGTCCCCGGGCGCGAGAGGCAGGTCGGAGCCAGGAACGGGCGTGCTCCTCGGAGGCCGGGCGGCTTGAGCGGCCGGGCCGTCGACGTGTCGCGACGCGAAGCGATCGGGGCCGGAAAGCGCGGGGTGAGCCCCGTTAGGTGGGAGGGGTCTTGCCGAAGGCTCGCAGGCTCGTCTCGAGCTCGCGCCGACGCTGCACGATCGTGCGGTGCCGGCACCGGCGTTGGAGGGTTAAATAGGCCGCGCCGGATGCCCAGCCATGCCGAGCTACATCGTGCTCGTCAAGCTGACCCCCCGGGCAAAGCAGAACATGCCCGAAGCCCTGAAGGCCCGCGACCGGACGTGGAGCGAGTTCGAGCATCACGGGCTCAAGATCACCCCGTATTCGACGCTGGGTCGGTTCGACTCGGTGCTCTTTTTGGAGTCTCCGACCGAGGAGCTCGTGGTCCGGTTCCTGATGGCCGCCGGGGCCTCGGGCAACATCGAGACCGAGACACTGCGAGCGTTCTCCGAGGCCGAGAGCCAGAAGCTGCGCCCCTCCTCCTGATCCGATCGCACCGCAGCGGCCCCCCGGGCCGCGGGCGCACCCTCTATGGTTATCTCAAGGCGGGAGTTGGGAGGCCGGGTCCGGACTCTGCGTAGGCTCGGGCGACTTCGCCTGGGGGCGATGCGCTCCGGACGAAGACGATGACGGCGCGTCAGACCGCGGAGGACCTCGTGCGGCTCTTGGGGCGAATCTCCGGCGGCGCGGTCCGTGCGACGGTGGATGGCCGACCGTTCGCCGAGCTGGACGGAGAACATCGGACATTGACGGTGGAGGTGGGCTCGTGGCTCGAGCACGGTCCCCGGGGACGCGCGCTTCTCCGCGAGAGCCACGTCAACCTTTGGGAAGCGCGCGGGATACCGGGGGCGCTGGCCCGTTCCGGCTGGAGCGTGCGATTCCGAGACGGTGCCGAGGAGGTGATCCGACTGGGGCGCGACGCGAGCGCGCTCACCGGTCACGTGCACGTGGCGCCGGCGGCGCTGTGGAAGCTGCGGCGGTATCTCTAACCGTGGAGCCGGGCCACCGTCGCGGAGGAGTGCGCTTCCTTCTCCGCGTCCGTCAGGTCCCGCATGTGGACGGAGACGGAGAGCGTCCCCGAGAGGTGCAATCCGAGGCGACTGTCGCCCAGCGAGAGCGTTAGTCCGTCCAATCGAACGTCGAGCTGGCTGTGCTTGTCCGTAAGGGCTTCGATCACGCCCTCCATCAGGCCGCGGGTGACTTCTTCCGAACTATCGGTCACGACCTACCTCGAAGGATCATAGACGCGCCGGGATTTCAATCCTCGCGGGATCGCCGATCCGGTCCCCCGCCGGGGGTCGACCGCAGGGCGCGGGAGCGAGGAAACCATAGTATCGGGCGCTCCTCCCGTCCTTCGGATGACGCACTTCCGCTTCGACGAGCAGGTCGCCTCCGAGCCAAGCGCCGTGCGGGAGGTCCTGGAACGGACGGAGGTGCCGGAACTGGATCCGGGCCGGCCCATCGTCTTCACGGGCATCGGGACGTCGCTGCACGCCTGCCGGATCGCGGCCGCCTGGGTGGCCCAATTGACCGGAGGTCGGGTCCGTCCGGTCGCGCTGGAGGCCCATCGGCTGGGACTCTCCGGTCCGCTGCGGCCCGACGACCAGATCGTGGTGGTGAGCCATCGCGGTACCAAGACGTATCCGAACCGCGTACTCATGCGGGCGAAGTCGGTCGGCGCCCGCACCGTCCTGGTGACCGGATATGGCGCGGAGCACCCCTTTGGCGACCGGGTGCTCCGAACCTGCCGCGATGAGACGGCCAGTACTCACACCGTCTCCTACGTTACCGCTCTCGCCGTCCTGGGGCTTCTTGTCGCGCCCCTCGCCGAAAACGGCGGGCGGGAGTTCACTTCGGACCTCTTCCGGGTCCCCGAGCAGATGGAACGGACGCTGGCGCTGCCCATCCCGGCCGAAGTCGTCGGAGACCTCGCCTCCCGTTCCCATCTCCTGCTCACCGGGTTCGGGCTCGACGAGGTCACGGCGGAGGAGGCGGCCCTGAAGCTGAAGGAGGGAGCGTACCTCTGGGCGGAAGGGATGTCGGAGGAGTTCGCCCTCCACGGGACCCCGGCCGTGTTCCAGAAGGGGATGGCGGCGGTGCTGATCGTCCCCGACGAGGACGATGGCGGACGATGTCCCGCCCTTCGCGGCCTGCTGGAAGAGATCGGGGTCAAGGTCGTTTCCTGCGGAATCAAGGAGGGGTCCGACCTGAGGTTCGTCGGAGGCAGCCTTCTCACCCGGCCGCTCGTCTCCATCCTTCCGTTACAGAGGTTGGTCGGAGAACTGGCCCGCCTCCGAGGGACGAACCCCGACACCACCCGGAGTGACGTCGAGCCATGGGCCCCGGCGATCGGCCGGGTCAAGTTGTAGGGCCCCGCGCGGCCCGACACCCATCGTCCTCAGAAGCCCGGAGCGTCGCGCCTCCTGCGCACGGCCCCCCGCGCCGGACGGTGGCTCGCCTCGCTTCCCGCGTCGGATACGGAAGACGGCGCGTGCGGGCCGACGCCGATCAACGGACGGCTTTTCGGACGAGCGCGGCGATCCGTTCCTCTCCCTCGGGGCTCAGCCCGTGGAGCGCGAAGGAGGTGGCCCAGATCTCACCGTCGTCGAGACGCGCGCCGTCGTTGAAGCCGAACGTTCCGTATCTTGCCCCGAACCGGCAGGCCGGCTGGAAGAAGCAGAGGACGTCGCCGTCCTTCGTGTACGCCGGCATCCCGTACCAGAGCCTCGGGGAGAGTGCGGGCGCGGCCGCGGTGACCATCGAGTGCAGCCGCAGTCCCATCGAGCGGTCGGGTTCCGGAAGCTCGGAGATCTTGGCGAGGACGGCCCGCTCGTCGGCCACGCGATCCTTTCCCCACACGATCTTCTGCTCTCGGACGCGGTCCCGCATCGCAGCTCGTTCGTCGTCCGTGAACCGGCCGGCGGACTTCTTTGGCCGGCTCGTCCGTCGCTTCGGTTCGGCCATGGTACACGGTACGGCCCCGAGTCGCTTAAACCCGGGGGGCGAGCCGCTGCGAGCGCCGAAGGTCCGCGTGTCGGTCGAAGGAGGGGACGGTCGAATCCGCCGACCGACCGGTCTCCTCGACGGCCGAGTTCGCGCGATTCCCGTGGCCCCCCCTGGCCGAACGGCTCCCCAGATACGCCTGTCGGTCTCGGCGGCGAGCGAGAAGTCCCGCGAAGCGTGTCGGCGCCGGTTTCATCCGCCGGGGCGCCTCCGCACGACGAACCTCATGGCCCCATCCGTTCCGCTCCGCGAAGGTCGCCGCGTCTTCGGCGCCGATCCCGCGACCTTCAACCGCGCCCGCCCGGGCTACCCCGACCGGGTGTACGAGATCCTTCGGACCCGCTGCGGTCTGACGCCGGGAGCGCGGGTCTTCGAGGTAGGCGCGGGGACCGGGATCGCCACGCGCGGGCTATTGGACCAGGGAGCCCGACCGCTCACCGTCATCGAACCCGACCGGAGGATGGCCCGGTACTTGCTGGGCACGCTCGGTCCACGCCGCGACCGTGTTCACCCGGTACTGCACCCGTTCGAGACCGCGTCGCTGCCCACGGCGAGCTTCGATCTCGGCGTGGCCGCCACCAGTTTCCACTGGATCTCCGAGCGCGCAGGATTGCGAAGGGTCGCTCGCCTTCTTCGGCCGGGCGGATGGTGGGCGGAGTGGGGAAATCGCCATGGCGACCCGTCGCGGAGGTGTTCGTACATCGCCGCAATCCAGCCGCTGTACCGAACGCTTCTGGGCCGGGGATACCGCGCCCCCACCGGGAGGCGGCTTACGGCGCAGCGAGAGAAGCACGTGACCGCGCTCCGATCGAGCGGAGACTTTGAGCGAATCTCCTGCGAACTCGTTCGCTGGAAGGTCGAACGGACGTCGGCCGAAGTGACGGAGCTGTGGTCGACATTTTCGGAGGTCATTTCCCTGGCTCCGAAACGGCGTCGGTGGTTCCTGACGGAGATGCGTCGGGTCGCGGACGAGGAGTTCGGGGGGAAGGTCGTGATCCCGATCCTTACCCCGGTCTACACGGCCCGACGGCGCTGAAGCGGTACTGGCTCGGCTCGGGGGGGCTCCTCGCGAGGAGGTTCGTCGGGGGCTTTGCGCGTTCGGGCAACCCCGGGGAGATCAGAGAGGCCGAGAGGGGTCCGGGACTAGCTCACGCGAGACAGGACCGTGAGAGCCCGAAGCGTCACCATCTTGCTGGGCCGACCGGCCGTCCCGAACGTCAGCGGGGTCGGTCGCTTCCCCGGGTTCTCGGCGAACCACTTCGCGCCCTCGGGATCCGGATCGATCTGATCCGCGTCGTGGTTCCATCGTCCGTCGGTTCTTCGCTTCCCGCGGAGCAGGTCCAGGGCGAACCTTAGTCGTGGGTCCTTCCCGTACCCGAGGGCGGTCAGGCAGTCGAGCCCCACGAGGAGGTCGTAGTAGTAGTGCGTCGGCCAATGAAAGCGGTACCACGGCTCGTACGGTTCTCCCTGCCGGTGCAGCTCACGTTCCAGGTAGTACTCCGCGGCGCGCTCCACGCAGTCGTGCATGGCCCGGGTCCACTTCGCGCGCGGGTACTCCGCGAAGGCCGCGAGCCCCTCCCAAGCGTCGAGTGTCCGGCTCTCGGCCGGGCCCGGGGTGGAGAACCGGCAACTCCATCCCCCCTTGGGATGCGCGGTCTGGACGAGCCACTCCATCGTCTTCCGGATCCGCGGGTCCTCCCGGTAACCGAGCCGGATCAACGCCCGGACCATGTTGGCCGTGTAGCAGTGGTGGCCCTTTCCCTTCCCGAGCCCGCCGACCCCCCCGCCCTGCAGGGGAGAGTTTCCCATCCAGAGCTCGCTGGAGGCCGCAATCTCCGCGGTCTCCCGGCTCGCGCCGAGGTCCGCAAGGGCCAGCATGACCCAGTGGGTGGAGGTGAATCGGGGCTCCATCCGATGCTTCGGGTGTCCCCACCATCCTCCCTCGTCCCGCCGGCTCAGCAGATCCCGGACCCAACCGGTCGTCGGGATCGCGTTCCGGGTCGCGCGCACCCGGGGATCCGACTCGGGCCTTCCCAGGAGCCGGGTCAGGGTAAGATACCGGACCGAGGGCTGGTTCGGCTCGAGTAGCCAGTCGACGACCGGGTTCGGCATCGCGGCCTCAACGGAGTATCGCCTTTCATCCTTTGGGCGGGGGCGCGACCGGGCGGTCGGCACTTCAGACCGGGGCGACCCCCGCTCCTGAGATCTCCCGAGGAAGATCCAACCGTGTCAGGGCGTGCGTCGGGGCGAGCTCCGCGCGATCCGCGCCGCAGGTTCGACCGAGAAGTCGATCGAGGGCGGTCGAGTAAACTCGGCGCCGGCCCCCGGGCGAGGTCGTCGGCACGTCGGGCCTGAGGTTGGATCGAGTGCCGGCATTCAGAACCCTCGGCCTCTCTGGCGGGGTGGAGCACGCACCATGGCCGGGGCCCCTTAGTGGACGACGGACGCCTGCCGAAACGAGCTCGCCCAAGAGCGCCGTTCATTGCTGTGGACGTGCAGAGATAGGTACCGCAGCAGGACCCGCGGAATTCGGGAGATTGGAATGTCTCGCGGCTCGTCGCCGTCCTCTCGGTCTCCCTTCGCTCGAGCCTCCGAGCACTTCGGCTCGGGGACGTCGCGGTCTTCGCGGGGATGCCCACGGTCCGCGTCGTCACTATGGCGAGCGCCCGACCCTAGGTCGCGACCCTCGAGGGAGTGACCGAGCGGCTGGTCGGCGCCTCGCCCTCCGCATCGTGATCCTGGTCCTCGAGATGGTGGTCGCCCCTTCGGAGCGTGCGTCGCGGGAGCGTTCGCACGGCCGGACGGGACGAGCCCCAGTCGATCCGTCGGACTAATCGGGCCTCGGATGGGCCGCACGGTCGAATTTGACCTTGAGAAGCAGGATCACGAGCGCCAAGATCAGCGTCAACGAGTTCGCGGCGATGATTGGAACGGACTCCACGAGCGTCCCGTAGCCCACCCAACCGGCAAGTCCCACGGAGAAGATCACGAAGGTCGGGAACGAAATGTCCCGGGCATCCTTCAGCCTCCAGACACGGATCACCTGCGGGACGAAGGCGGCGGTCGTGAGGGCCGCCGCCGCCGAGCCGACCAGCGTGACGATCCACAGGGTCGCGTCCATCGTCCGGATCGCTACGGCGGGTGCGGATGAGCGCTTCGATGCCCCCCGGGAATGGTCCGGCCACCTACCGCAGCGTGGGCTCGAGGTTCGAGGGGGGTCGAACGAGGCCGACCGACCGACGGCTCACGCGCCGAGCTCCTTCCCGAGAAAGGCGAGCACCCGCGGCCAGGCGTCGACCGCGCTCTCCCGGTGGTAGTTCGGCCGGGTGTCGTTGAAGAAGGCGTGTTTCGCCCCCGAGTAGATGTGGTAGTCAAAGCGGAGCCCCGCCCGGCGCATCGCCTCCGCCAGCTGGGGCACCGTCCCGGTGATCCCCGGATCCTCGCTTGCGTAGAGTCCGAGCATCGACGCACGGATCTTCGGCACGTCGGTCAGCGGAGGGTTCTGGCCGTAGAAGATGACCGCGGCGCGGAGCTCGGGATCCACGGTGGCCAAGCGAGCTGACAGCGACCCGCCGAAGCAGAATCCCACCGACCCGACGCGCGCCGGGTCCACACCGGGGAGCCCGCGGAGAAACCTGGTGACCGCGAGGAGGTCTTGGGCGAACCCGACCTGGGCCGTGGGTTGATTGACCCGCCCGAAGACCTCCATGATCGGCCGGATCTCGACGGGTTGGGCGGCGGCGAACTCCGCCATCTTGGCCGGGTCCCGCCGCACCTCGGGAGGCACGGTCGCCATGGAGGCGAGGGCTCGATGGATGTTCTGGGGCGTCAGCAATCGGGCGTCGTCGCCGGAAAAGAGGTTCGGCGCCGCGGCGACGTACCCTTGGCCCGCGAACCGCCGGGTGACGTCGCGGATGTGTGCGTCCGGGCCGAAGATCTCGTGGATCACGACGACCGCGGGATGCCGAGGCCGGACCTCATCGGGCGTGACGAGGTAGCAGTCGATCTCCCGGCCTCGGCTCGGAATCCGCGCATCCGTTTCGGTCATGCGTCCCTCTCGAGGCGCGCGAGGCGTCGCCAGCCTTGAGCGTGGCGGCGCGCCCTCGCCGGGCGAGGCGTACCGGTCGGAGGGTCTCGGAAGGCGGGGACCGACGGCGACTCGACGAGGCCCGTCCGACGCCCCGGATTCGGCTTCGCCTGCTCGCCGGAACGTTCCTGTTCCCGATGGGGGGAAAGAGCAAGCTCGAGGCGCGTTCGTCCCTCAGGCCTTCCGAAGAGGCCCTTTCCTCCTGGGGAGCTCTTCGGTTGAAGGCCGAACAGTCCCGGAGGGGCTTGCTCTTTCCCGACGCTCTATGGCGTCTTGACTACATCTTCGTGGCGTCGAAGCTGTTTGACGAAGCTTCTGCGGACCGGCCCGCTCTGCGAGGGGCGGGTCGTTCGGTGGGGTCGCTCCGGTCGAGTCCGCGGTGATCGCAAGGCGGTCGACCGGAGGAAGGGCCCCTAACCCCGAGGATGGCCCCACCCCCCAACCTTTCTACCGAAGGTCGGCACGGAGACTCGGCGGCATGAGAGCAGGCCGGTGGGCCTCCCGAGGGTCCCCCTCGGGGCTCGGCACGGCGCTTACAATCCTGGCGGCACTGTTCGGGAGGGGCGACGGCGGGTCAGCCCGCCGAGCCCGTGTGCTGCTCGGAGGGCCGGGCCTCCTTCGGCAAGAAGGTGAAGAGCCGCGTAGAGGATGGGAGACGCCGGGGCGGAGCCCGCAAGCGATGCGCGCCGACCGAAGCCGTTGAGTTCGGCACCGGCACGAAGGAGAGTTCGTCGAACCCCGCGTCCCGGAACCACGCGCGAATCGTGGGGGTCAGGTCCGGTGCGAACCGTCCGCGGGTCCAGATGACGGTCGCCCCGGCGGCGGAGAGTTCGGGGAGATGAGAGATCGTGTTCCGAACGTCCTCATCCGTGACGTTCCCGAACACCCCGCAGACCAGGACGAGGTCCGCTGGAACGGCTCCCTCGAAGGCCTCGGTGGTGGAGGCATCGCCCTGGACAAACTCGACCCCCCGCGTGCCGTCGCGCCGGAGGCGCTCTTCTCCGCGGTGCACGAGCTCCGGGTCGAGTTCGACCAGGCGCGCCCGAACATCGTCGGACCGGGGGTGCGCGGAGAGCGCTCCCAAGAGGTCCCGTCCATCACCGGCGCAGAGGCTGACCACCCGGATGGGGCCCGGGGGAGCAGCCTCCAGAGCCTGCCGGATAAGCTGGATTACTGTGGCCAGTCGTCGGGACTGATTGGTGTCTTGCTCATACCCGCGGTGCCACTCGACCCACTCGTCGGTCACTTCGGAAGCACAGGAGCGACACCGGCCACTTCAGCCTGTCGTCCCCGGGCGGAAGGGTTCCCGCGGGCTCCGCTCCGTCGCCGAAAGGCTCGGAGCGCCGCCCGTGTGGTTCGGCTCTCTAACGTGGGGCGGCCGGCTCTAGGGCGCGGGCGATCCGCTCCAGCCGGCCCTCCAGGATCTTCGGTCCCAGCGCGACCCCATGCGGGGTCTGCGCTCCTCGCTCGACGACGGTGATCCGCGTGCCGGAGCCCTCCGGGGTCAGCTCGAGCGTCGTGACGGTCTCCGTTTCGTCCCCGCCGCTCCCCAGGTCCAGCGCAAGACCGAACGCCATCCGGCGTTGCTCGACGACTTCGCGTACGCTCCCCCGCATGGTGAGGACGACGGGGACCCCAGCGGCACGACACGCCTCCCCACTTCCCGGGGTGAGGAGGGCTGGGAGGTAACGCACCCGGAGCACGATCCCGCCCCCCCGCCGCAGTTCCCACTTGAGGACACGGGTCCGGAGCTCTTTCGGGCTCCACCATCCTTCGAGTCCGGTCTTCGTCGAGCACACCGTCCAGACGCGCGCGGGTTCGTGAGGGACCCAGACCGTCGCCCGCAGCTCGATCTCGCGGACGCGCTCCCCTTCCATGGATCCGTCTCCTGACCGCCCGTTCTACGCCGCGCGAAGAGGCGGGGTGACCGTCCCGAAGCGCGGAGGATCGTCCCGTGGAACTGCCGGTGCGTCGCGGACGCGCTCCCGGTTCATTTCGTCCGGGATCGGGCGTTCCGGAAGTCCCGTTCGAGCGCCCTGCCGAGCTTCGCCCAGGAGCGCCGGGTCGCGCCTTCCCAGCGTGCCTTGGACGGATTCTTCTCTCCGATGACGGTGGGGCGGCGGCGGGCCGTCAGGACCAGCCGAGTGCGTCCATCGGAGATCCGGGTGAGCCGGTAATCTAGATGGATCTCCCGGTGGCTCCCCGTCGAGTCCGAATGCCATCGGTACGGCGGGCTCAGCCGGACCGTGTGACGGGACCAGACCCAGCCCTTCCCGGTGTCCTCCAAGTCCTCGTAGACCACCCGCCGCGGGGACCGGCTCAGGATCCGCCGCTGATAGGATTCCGACTCGTATCTCGCATCGTCGGTCGTGAAGTCGGTGCACCAACGGAAGGCAAACTCGAGCGGGACATCGAAGGCGGTTCGGATCTCGTAGTCGGTCTCCTTGCGCGCTCGGGCCATCGGCTTCCCCTCGCCGTCGGAGGCGGTTCCTCCCTATCAGCCCACCCACCGACCCTTCGACTCGCCGCATGCCCGGTAGTGTGCTCCGTGGGGGCACCCCTCCGTACTGCGCGCCAGGCCTCGAAGGGCCTTGGACTACGCACGACCCGACCCCGAGTGCCTCGGTCGGGACGCGCTGCGTCCCCGCTCGGCTCAATGACCGGAGCCTCGGGGGACGGCGGTTCCGTGCAGGGCCTCCTTCCAGGGACCCGGCACTCGGGATGGGAGCTTCACGGCTTGGGCGCCGAGAAGGCCCGCGAGGCTCTCCAGCTGGTCTTTCAGCCCCACGGCCGCATCCCGGTCCGGCGGCGTGCCTCGCTCGGCAAAGATGGCCTTGACGCGGAGTTCCCTACCCTCCCTATCGAACTGGAGGTCCATCCGACCCACGAAACGCTCTCCGGAGAGGATCGGGAGGACCCACATTCCGAACCGACGCTTCTCGGGAGGGAGGAACTGCTCGCGGACGTAGTCGAACCCGAACAGCGTCTGCGCGCGCCCCTGCATCTGGACCATGTTGTCGAACGGGGGGAGGAGGGCGACACGGGGCTCGAGCGTCTCGCTTTCCAGGCGTTCGAGGAGCGGGACGTCGTCGTCGTGGAGGTAGCGGGTCTCCTTCTCGACGACGCCGCGGACGACCACTTGGTGGATCCGGGACGCGTCTTCGAGGTCCCGAACCGCTCCGCGAAGGTCCCGGTATTGTCCCCGGAGATAGTAGTAATTGATCTCCCTCGGCGTGGCGACGCCGAGGCCCCGGATCGCCTTCTGGACCGCCGCGCGGTCGGTTTCGCTCGCCGAGAGCGGTCGCCTCTCCACCCAGGGCGGGAGGAACTGATCCGTCCGCCCCCACAGGTTCTGGTTCCGTGCGTGGCCGACCACCATGACTTCGCCCTTCATGTGCAGATACTCGAGCAGCTGGGCGACGTCGCTCCGGGGCGTCCATTCGCCGTCATTCCGTCGTGTCCGAGCATGGTCGGAGAACTCGCTCACGCGGCGGGGTCCGGACTCCAGCTCCTTCAGGATCCTCTTGCGGAGCCTCCCGTGCCCGGTGAGGAACTTCCTGGCCCGTTCCCGCTGGGAACCCCACGAACCGGAGAGCGAGTCCGGGAAGCGCTGCATCAACGAGGCGTAGAGGGGGTAGTCGTCGGTCGCGACGAGGTTCGCGATCGGTGTCCAAAGGAGAAGAAGCCGCTTCTCCTCCCACATCAAGCGGTCCAGGACCGAACTCGGAAAGGGGCCCAGTCGGGCCCAGATCGAGAGGAGGTGGGAGGGTGCGACCACCCCGACCGGATCCCACTGGACGTACGGAAGCGTGGGGACCATCGCAACGATCTCTTCGGGGTTCGCGCGGCTCGGCCCGGGGCCCGAGAGGTGCTGCTTCGTCACGATCAGGCGACGGACCGCACCCAGCGAGGCAGAGATCGGTGTCCGACTCACGGGATCGGCCCGGGAGGGGGACCGTTCTAGATAAGGGGGTGCGCGGGCGTGGCGCGGTGCAGGGCGCCGTTCCCGGGGCACCCGAAGCGACGGGCGGGGCAGACCGCGGGAGCGACCCATCGGCCCGGGGGGACGCTGCCCCCTGCACGAACGTCCTCGTCCCAGCGTCATCCTCCCTGCCCGTGGTCGCCGGTAGCTCTCCCGCGGCGGTGCGCCGGTCGATGACGTTCGTCGCGGGGAACGAGCGCGCTCCCGAGAGCTATTCGGCCGGCTCACCCTCCGCTCCGTTCGAAGGAGCGGTTCCCCGTGGTCGGGGCGAACCGGTGCTCCTCTCGAGACGGCCCGATGACCGCTCGAGGGGTCCGCGACGAGGGACCGGAGGACGGATCCCGAGCCCGTCGGTCGATCCTCGAAGGGGCGGCGTCCGCCTTTCCCCGTCTCCCTCGCCGACTTCCCCCGGTGGCCGGACGGTGAGCGGCTGCCGCCCTTCGTGAGCATGTCCCCGAAGCCTGGGGGGAAGGATCGTCGGCCGGGAAGCCAGGGTCGCCCCCGACGGTGGTTCGGCCTCCCACTCGATCGGTCGAGGCGTCGGTCATCCCTATGAACGGCACCGGGCTCCGAGGCCGGCGACCCCGATGACGGAGTATCGGCGTCCTCGGAAGCGAAGCGTCGGCGTTGCCGGGGGCGCCCATCTTGCGCTCTTGATGGTCGCCGTTACTCTGGTGAGCGCCGTATCCCTGCCCGCCGTTGGCTCCGGGGCGATGGGCTCCTTCGCGCCTTCGCACGCGGTGGCTCTCGGGCGCCCGCCGGGGAATGCGGCTCGGACGATCGCCGAGACCTCGAGCACCGGACCGGCACCCTTGGGGACGATCGCGACGATCGGGGTCGACTCCCAGCCGTACGGACTCGCCTACGACAACAGCACCGACCTTCTCTACGTGGTCAATTCGGGTTCGAACGACGTCACGGTCGTCCGGGGGTTTACCGTGATCGCGACCGTGCCGGTCGGGTCCGGGCCGAACTATGCGGTCTATGACGCGAGCGACGGCGACGTGTATGTGGGCAACACGCTCGACAATACCGTCAGCGTGATCCACGGCACCTCCGTGGTGGCGACCGTACCCACGGGAGCCTACCCGTTCCGCCTGGTCTACGACGCGGAGAACAGTTACGTCTACGTCCTGGACCAGCTCTCCGAGAACCTGACCGTGATCCAAGGCACCTCGGTCGTGGGCGCCGTCGCGGTCGGGCCCGGACCGATCGCCGCCACGTGCGACCCCCGGACCGGCGACCTCTGGGTCACGACGCACGCGGATGCGGCGGTCCTCGTGCGGCAGCTTTCGGTGGTCACCACCATTCCGGTCGGCCGGGACCCCCAGTCCGTGTCCTACGTTCCCGCGACCGGAGGCGTCTACGTGGCCAACACGGAGTCGAACAGCGTGAGCGTGCTAAACCTCACGTCAGTGGTGGCGACCATCGGGGTCGGGAGCTATCCGATCGCACTCGCGTACTCGAGCCTCCAAGGATACCTCTACGTCGCGAACTACTACTCGGCCAATGTCAGCGTGGTCGGAGGGCTGGCGGTCGTGGCCACCCTGCCGGTCGGCGCGTATCCGAATGCGATGGCCTTCGATGCGGGCGACGGGTACGGCTTCGTGGCAAATGCCCACTCGGACAATTTGAGCGTGATCCGCGGAACCTCGACGGTGGGCAGCATCGCGGTCGGTGCCGAACCCGTTTCGGTCGTTTACGCCCCCTCGACCGGATACCTCTACGTGGCGAACTACGGGGAAGGGACGGTGACCGTGCTCGGGCCGTCGCCGGCCTCGGGTCTCCCCACGTGGGCCTATGCATCCGCGATCGCCCTCCTGTTCTCCGCGGCCGCCGCGATCATGATCGGGGTCGAGCGCCGCCGGCGGGAGACTCGGCTCCCCCGGTCCCGCACCGAAGTAGGACCGACGCGAACCGAGACGCAAAAGGACCCTTCCGCGATCGAGCAAGCGAGAGAAGACCCCGACCCGCATCCGGGAGCTCCGTGACGCGAACCCTCCCCGCCTCGCGCCCACGGGCGTCGAGGAGGCCCGGTCGAGCGGGGTTCTCGATCGGTGTCGGTCTCGTCGTGGTCGGATTCGGCCTGTTCCTCTTCTCCGAGGCGTTCCCGGCCGGTCTCCTCCTGCTGCTCCTGGGCGTGATCCTGCTGTTCGGGTGGGCCCTCGCCGGAACGCCCGGACGGGGGAGCGAAACTGCGGGAGCCGGCGCACCCGGGAGCGCAATCGGTTCCCGCGACCTGGTGCACCGGGTCGCCGAGCTCTGGTCCCGCGACCCGAAGGGGATGGCGATCGACCTCCTTCGGGTGGGGGTGGGCTTCGTCTGGGCGCTGAACCTCCTCTTCGTCGTGAACCCGACCAACCAGTTCTTTCTCACCTTCCAGAACGTCGCGCTCTCCTTCGCTCCGACGAGCCTCGGGGGTCCGGGAGTGGCGGATTTCGTCGCGGCCCACTCGGTGGCGTTCGCGTGGATCACGGCCGCTCTGACCGCTTACCTGACGGTGGCGTTCGTGTTCGGGATCACCACTCGGCTCGCGTGCCTCGTGGGGGGGGCCGCCTCCATCGTGTTCCTGCTGACCCAGTTCCTCAGCACGTTCGAGATGCCCGGAGGGACGGACGTCGGCCCGCATCCTCTCTACCTGCTCGTCTATCTGGTGTTGTACACCGGCGCCGCCGGTCGCTACTTTGCGGTGGACCACTGGGTGTGGGTCAGCGGCCGGGCGCGGTTTCCCCGGCTCTCGCGCTGGGTGGCCGCCCCTCGTCCGTGAGGGGCCGGCACCTCGCCCGTGGTCGATCGCTAGGGAAGGGAGCGGCCAAACCGGCGGCCGGGAGCGGCGCGGACCCACCCGTGACCCATCCGCACCGACGGAGGCGGGCGCTCGGCCGGGCCATCGCATGCCGGGAGACCTCCCGGCGGGAGGAAGACCGATCCCACCCGAGCGGTCGCTCCGCTCGACGCGCCGGCGGATCAATCGACGCGAAACAGTTCGATCTTCGCGCGGACGCGATGGTGCAGCTCCTCCGGGTCGAACTCGAGGTCGTACTTGCGAAAGTATCGCCGAAGGGCGAGAGCTCCCTTCTCGAGCGAGCGAAGCGCCTCGTGCAGACGGATCCCCGGGGGCGCTCCGAGCCGGTCGACGCGGAGCGCCGCCGCGAGATCGATGAACCAGGGCCTCTCCTCGTGCACCAGGATGTTGAACGGGCTCAGGTCCGAGTGGACCAGGCCGGCTTCCGCGAGCCCTTCGATCCCCTCCACGGTAGCGCTCAGGAACGTCTCGGGGTCGGCGAGGTGCACCTGCTGCAGCCTCGGCGCCACCGCTTCGGCGGTCCCCAGATACTGCATGGAGAACATGTTCTCCACCCGACGACCCGGCTCGGGTACCCGGGCCCCGCCCTGCCACGCGTATGTCAGGAGCTCGAGCTCCCGCGAGGCGCGCTGCCCCATCGGTTCGAGCTTGACCGACCCCCCTCCCCGATGCGAGGTCCGGTACTGCCGGTAGGCCTTGACCGCCCGCAGTTGCCGTCCGTCCCGGCAGAGGTAGACGTCCGCCTCCTTCCCAGATCCCAAGAGCTGGCCCACTTCCGTGGCCAGTCCCGAAGTAACGATCGCCTCCGCTACGTCTCGGTACGTCGGTTCGGCGAACCCGAGACGACCCGTGCGGACCTTCCAGTGCACGCTCTCGTCGAGGTATCCTGCGTTGGGCATCGATCGGAGGGACCACGCCGAGAGAACGGGAGATGGAAGGACGCGGATGCCCGGCACCCGGAAGGACGAAGTTCAGTCGGTCCACGGCGCGCTGGCATCCACATCGATCGCCATCTTCCGTGAACCTCCCGGCCCTGGGCCGTTGGAAGCGACCGCGCACCGGTATCTAAGGGCTTGCCCGGAGCGCGCGGCCCTGGCGGGGATCTCGGACCCGCGGGGCGATCTCCGGAGGAGTCATCAATGCGCCACGGTTGCCTCGCTTTCGAAACGTGCCCGCGATCTCCGGACCTCCCCCCACCGCCGGCGAACGCCGGCCGACCGGTCGGGCCCTCGTGGCCGGGGCCGCCGGGTTCCTGGGCCGGGAGATCGTGCAGGCGTTCTCGCGCCAGGGGTGGGAAGTGCGTGGACTGATCCGCGACCCCTCCAAGGCCGACCGGGTCCGTTCGGCCGGGGGCGTGCCGGTCGTCGGGGACGTGCTCGATCGCGCAACGCTCCAGCGGCACTCCGAGGGGTGCAGGGTATTGATCCATCTCGCGGCGAACCCGACAATGGACCCGGACCTGCCCGAGCTCGAGAGAGAGGTGCGGGTCCAGGGCACCGTCAACCTCGTGGCGGCGGCGCGGGCCAGCGGAGCGCGTCGCCTGGTCGTCGGATCGGGCTATTGGGTGTACGCCGACCAGCCGGGGCCGATCACGGAAGTGTCCGCCGTCGATCCGCAGGGGGAGTCCCGCATCAACTTCGACACCGAGCGAGCCGGGCTCGAGGCGAACGCCCCCTCCCATCTCGAGGTGGTCGTCGTCCGGCCCGGGATGGTGTACGGCGACGGAGCGTGGTTCCGACCGGTCCTCGAGGCGGTGCGCGCGCGGACGTATCGTGTCATCGACGGGGGACGGAACGCCTGGTCGTTCGTTTCGCTTCCGGACACGGCCGTCGGCTTCTACACGGTCGCACTCGACGGTCGCCCGGGCGAGATCTACAACATCGTGGACGGGAACCCGCGCCCCTGGATCGACTTCGTGTCGTACGTGGCCGCGCGTGTGGGGGCCCATCGCCCGGAGAGCGAGAGCTTCTCCGAGGCTGTCGCGAAGTACGGGCCTACGGTCGCCACGCACCTGCGGGCGAACCGGGCCGCCTCTGTCGCCAAGCTGACGGCGCTGGGCTGGAGGCCCGAGTATCCGCGCTTCGAGGAGGGGATCGACGCGCTGCTCGCTCAGATGGGACTCGGAGCCGCAGCTCCCCGTCCGCCACCCACCGGTTGAGAGCGGCGTCGGCCCTCGCACCGGTCGGAGCGGAGGGCACGGTCGTGGGCCGTCCGTCGGGAGCATTTGCGCGCGGGGGACCTACGGCGGCCGGCCGGATGCGGTCCGCGGTGCGGGAGCTTCGTTCGAGGGCGATGGAGGGCAGCGAGGGACGCCGTCGACGTCGGGAGACCTTCATGCCGTGCGTTCAGCCTGCGCGCACGGCCACGATCGGCCGACGCGCTCCGGCCAGCACGAGCGCGGGCGCCGTGACCGCGAAGAACGGAGCTACGAGGAGAAGGAACTGGGCCCCCGGAAGAGTGACGAGCGCCCCAAGGAAGGGTCCCACAAGCACGAGCAGGAGGAGCAGGTAGAGCACCGCGCCGCCCGAAAGCGTGCCGAGGACGAACCGGCGCGAGGCGAAGAAGAGCCCCAGAACGATGCCGAGGCCTCCCAGCCAACCGAGCCAGAAACCGACGAGTCCGGAGTAGGCGCCGACGGGCTGGTTCGAGCGCATGCAGGAGAGCGCGTGCGAGGGAGCGCCCTGTAGGCAGGAGGCGAGGGACTCCGTCGATCCGAGGACGTAGGCCGCGAGAACCACCAGGAGCAGGAAACCGATCGAGCCGACGAGGCAAAGCGCCGAAGCGACGCGGAAGCGGGGGTCCACCGCTCGCAGGACGGCGAAGCTTCTCCGGTAAAGCAGGAGGGAGAGGAGAGAGAGAATCGCCCCGGCGAGCAGGAGGATCGAGAGGTAGCGGAAGAAGGTCGGCCCGAGCGCGAAGAACCCCCCGGGATCATAGGTCGCGATGTAGAGGAAGACGAGCGGAAGGGCGATCGCCAAGACTCCCGCCGCGAGCCCGAGACCTCCGCCCAGCGCAAGGCGTCGTGCGCCGGTCTGGTCTTCTCCGCGAGCCGGCGAGACGTTGGCACGCATCCGGTGGGGCGAACGCCTTCCGCCTTAAGGTTCTCCGGGCCCGGTCGGGGGCCGTTGCAAACGGCGTCCAAGAGGCCCGATCGCGGTCCCTCGACTCCGCGGCCGCTCGTCATTTCGCATCGGCGGGGCGAACCCGCACGGGACGCCGCTCCGGCGCAACTCGGGGTGCCCCGCAGACCGGGTCGTGTTCTCCGAAGATGCGGTACCCGAGAGCCCGGCGGGGGGGACACGCTCGAGGTCGCCGGATGCCCATCCGGCTGCGGGAACGTCCACCGAAAGGTCCGAAAGCTACGACCGACCCTCCGGGCGGCACCGCGAGTGCCGGGGCGAGACCGGAGGCCCGCCCTCCGGAGCGCCGAAAGGCGAGGGGCGCGGCGGCCGGAGCGACGCCAGTAGAACACACCGGGGATGAGCAACCCTGATTGTATCCACGGTGGTGTCCGCGCAGATGGCGTCCCCGCTTTCGCGGACGAGGCTCGACACCGGGTTCGGTCTCGAGGAGACCCTTGCCCGGCACGGCCCGACGAACGCACGGGACCAGCTGAGCGGGGACGGTCTACGCAACCTTTCCGCGACGGGATCGACGCCGATCAAGGCGGCCGTCGTGGTCGGCGACCTTCGCATGTCCGGCCTCCTGATCCGCGAGGCGGTGAGCACCGCCCTCTTCGCCCGGTACATCGTCGGGTTCACGGAAGCGGTGCGGGGGCTCGCGGCCTCCTTCAACGGCTGGTTCGACAAGTTCACCGGAGACGGCTTCATCGCGTTCTGGATCTACGAGGCCGAGGACGACATCGTGCGCTCCCTGCCGGATTTCTGTCGTTCGATCCTGCCCGCTTCCGAAAACCTCATCGACAATCTCAAGCGCAATTCGCGGAACTTTCCGGTCGGGGTCGGTCTCTCGATCGGCATCGACGCCGGTCCGTGCGAGCTCGTCCGCGTGGGCGACGCGCTGACGGTCGTGGGCAGCCCGATCGTCGGAGCGACCCGGATGGTGTCGGGGGCCCGGGCGGGCCAGGCCCTGGTGAACGTGGGCCTCGGAACGGCCTTCGAGCGCCAGAGGGACCGGCTCGAGAACCTGGGGGTGCGGCTCTCTAAACACGTCGTCCCGACGAAGGAGTATCCGGAGGGTCAGGAGGCCTACGAGATGGAGTTCGTCTCGACGCCGGTGCGCGGTCGTTCTCCCCGGAAGGCGTCGGAGCGATCCCGGAACGCCGGACGGCCGACGGAGTGACCGATCCGACCGTGGCCGCGGGAGGGCGTTCGGAACCGCGACCCGGAGGACGAGGGGGCACGGGTGGAGGTCCGTCCGGGGCCGCTGGACTCCCGAGAGGGGATCTGGCGCCGATGCGGTTCGCGCGGGTGGCGCCGGCGGTGACGCGCGCGCCCCCCGGCTACGAAGGACGGTTCGACCTCGCCGGCTGGCAACTCATGGGCAAGGTCTTCCGCCTCGCCCCGCGTCCCGCCTCGCGTCGTCCGTACCTGGTCGACCTCGGTGCCGGTCGGGGCCGAGACATGCTCTACTTCGCTCGCCGCGGTTTTCGGGTCCTCGGGATCGATATCGACCCGACGGGGTTGGATCGAGCTCGCCGTCGGGCTTTCCGGTTCGGCGTCCGCATCCGTACTCGGGTCGCCGACCTTCGCACGGTCCGCCTGGACGGCCCGTTCGAGGTCGTGTTCTCCACCTCGGCGCTGAACGCGATCCCGCCGGAGCTGCGGTCCCGACGTTTCTCCCACTACCGTGCCGTGACGTCCCCGGGAGGCATCCACGCCGTCAACGCGTTCGTTGGGGGTCCGCGCGACCCGCCCGGTCCCGACCGCGAGGCGGAGCAGAGCCCCTTCGCGCCCGGTGAACTCGCGTCATACTACCGAGGATGGGAGATCCTGAGCTCGGAGAGGTTCGCGCTCGAGTGCCGGTTCGGTGGTCCGGAACATCGGCACGTTTGGGACATGCTCGTCGCACGATCGCCGGTCCGAGCCCGCGCGATCGCGGAGCCGGGGCTCCGGCCCCGCTCGGAGAGGTCCGGCCCGGCGCGTCGTCCGCCCGGAACGGTTCCGACCCGAGTGGTCGTATAGCGACGACGCGCTACCCCCGGTCATGTGGAGCCGGTGGTACGGAACGATCGTCGAGAAGGTTCGTGGCTGGGCCGGCTCCGACCCCGCGGTGCGCGCTGTGCTCATCGTCGGTTCCCAGGCACGGACGATCGTCCCGGCGGACGCGTACTCGGATCTCGACCTGGTGATCTTCCACGAGATCCCCGATCGACTGATCGACTCGACCGACTGGGTCCACCAGTTCGGGACGGTGCTCCTGACCACGGTCGAGAAGACCGCTGTTCTGGACAGCCGCGAGCGCCGCGTCCTCTACGCCGACGGAAGGGACGTCGATTTCTCGATCTTCCCGACGGCCGCGCTGATGCTTGTCCGCGGGAGCCCCGAGGCGCTCTCGGTGCTCTCCCGAGGCGTCGAGGTCCTCGTTGACAAGGACCAGCAGCTGACCTCGCTTACCGAGCCGCGGTCCGGTCCGGCCGGCGCCTCCGACCACGGCCTGGGGGAAGAGGAGTTCCAGTCGGCCGTGGCCGACTTCTGGTACCACGTCCTATGGGCGGCGAAGAAGCTGCGTCGGGGAGAGCTCTGGACCGCAAAGCAGGCGATCGACGGATACCTCAAGTCCCTCCTGGTCCAGATGGTCGGCTGGCAGGCGATCCTCCGGCGGGGACGTTCCGTCGACGTCTGGCACGCCGGTCGCCTCCTGGAGCGTTGGGCCGAGCCGGAAACGCTCGCGCGACTGCCGGCCACATTCGCGGGCTACGGAGACCGGGACCTCTTGAGGGCGCTCGGGGAGACAGGCCGACTCTATTCGGACCTGGCCCGTGAGGTCGCGGAGGCGAAAGGGTGGAGCTATCCGGTCGCGGCCGAGCGGGCAGTACGAGCGCTGACGGAAGCGGTCCTGGAGATCTCTCCCTCCTCCGGCTAGCCGGTCTCCGGTCTCGAGGCGAGACGGCCCCCTCCCCTCGCCGACGTGGGCTCCCCGAACGCACTTCGGGACCGATACCGCTAGGGGTCGCACCGTGGGCGCGAACGAAGCGATCGGCCGGCAATCGGTCCCGCTCCGTGTCCCGACCGGCCCGGCGCTATCGGGAACGCCCCAGCGTGGTCGGGTCGGACGATGCGGACGCTCGCCCCGCGCGGTGGTGGGGCCGGCGGCCACATCCCTCTCCGGCGTGGCG
>JAKAVH010000132.1 GCA_021827545.1 Thermoplasmata archaeon | reverse complement strand
CGAGGGGTCTTTCGAGCGGAGGAGCCACCGTACTCCCGGGTCTTCTCGGAGCATCTCCCAGATTCTCCTAGGCGTGAGTTTGGCACTTTATAAGCCACCTTCGACGCCCGGGAACTGACCCTTTTCGGCGAGCGAGAAGACCTGCACGAGGTGCGCCAGAGTTCCATCCGCCCGGGTCAACTTCCGCACCGCTCCGACCTCGGATCCCTTCGCCACCAGCTCACCAACCTGCAGCCGCTCGAGCTCCCACAGCGCCTCGTCGATGCTCATCGCCTCTCCCTGCTCTTCGAGCCTCAGCTGGCCCGCGTTCCGCAGATGGTAGCCCAGCGCGTGCACGAACACGTGCCCTCGCACGTGCTCCGGCTTCGACACATACACGGGCCCGAGACCCAAGCACGAACTCATCGTTCGGATCGACTTCTCGATCCGATCCCGCTGCCGATAGAAGTCGACCACCTCTCCTTCCGTCAGCCACTCCTCCGTCGTCGCATACACCTGGTAGCCGGCCTCCGCTTCCTTCGCCGACAGCGCTCCCGTCTCCTCCACCGTGAACCCGAACCCCTTCCGCGCTCCCTTCACCCGAAGATACCTCGTCATCCCGAACTTCCGCAGGATCGCCCCGACCTTCGCGTCCCGCTCCGACCGACTCGTCACCCACCCCTCGGCGATCGCTCGGGCGAGTCCATCCAGCGCCGTCCGAGCCTTCGCCATCTTCGCCTTTCGGCCGTTCCCGTTCCGCTCCGCCACCTCGTCATTCCACGTCACCACGTACTTCATTCCGTCCCGCTCGAGGGAGGCCGCTCGCACCCCGGGACGGATCTCCGACCACTGGGCCTGCGGCCCGAGCGCCTCCAACAGACGCAGACCCTTCGGTTGCGCGCGAAGGGCCACCAGGAACCGTTCCTTCCGTCGACGTAGCTTCCGTACGTTCTCGAGGCTGGCATACCCTCGGTCGACCACGCGAGGCGCCTTCGCCACCGAGGAATCGTAGCTCTCCCTCAGTCGTCGGTCCACGGTGGTGAGTGTCCTCGTGTCGTTCGTGTTCCCCGGGAACACCTCGTGGCCCAGCAGCGACCCCCGTTGGTCCACGAGGAAGGTGACCATGATCTGACGGTGCTTGCTCGTCCCTCCCTGCTTCGAGTGGCCGAACTTCGCCAGCACCCGACAGAGCGTCCCGCTCAGCTCCACCACCGTCGAGTCGATGTCGATCCGCTCGCAGTCGTAGTGGAAGCTCTTCCGCACCCGCGCATACAGCTCGCTCTCCCACGGTCGCGTGCGCTCCGGCTGCAGGTAGTCGAGCGTGTTCAGGGTCGCTTCGTAGGTGACCTGCTCGGGAGGTAGCTGAAGGAAGAGCGGGAGCGGCGACCGCCGATACCACTCGACGAACCTCCAGAGGCTCCCGGGACGCAGGTTGGCGTAGACGGCCATCGCGAGGGTCATCTTGCCCAACGGCGGACCCCCGCCCTTCGGGCTCTCGCCCTCGATCAGTTCGACCACCCCCAACTCCTCGGCGAGCCGGACCAGAGTGAGCTCGGGGCCGTACGACCGGACGATGGCCAGATCCACGTCGCGCAGCGAGGGGAGCGGGGCAGGATGGCCGAGCTGGGCGAGCAGCGCATCGAACCGGAGAACGAGGACCGGGTCGCCGAGAGAGCGCACCTGCTCACGCTTCTGTTCGACGGCGGGGGGATCGAGACGGTCGAGGCGGCCGAGGTAGAGATGGACCCGTTCGCGAGGTCGGTTATCGATACGTCGGGATGAGATCACGTACCAGTATCGGTGGCCACTGACGGTCTTCGGGGAGAGGATCACGTCGAGGGCAGTATTATAGATACAATACTTATATCTTCGGCAGTTACGGAAGAAAGTAGGCCGTCCAGCTTATCGATACGCAGGTGAGGCGAGGAAGGGGGCCGCCGGCGGGCGATCGGCAGAATCGGGGACGGCGGCCGAGGGCCCCCGTCAGGCAGTACTTAAACTACCAAACTCTCGCCTAGGGGACGCGGTACTTCAGCTTCGCTATCGTGAACCTGCAACGTACCAGCGCGGGCCGGATCGGCTCCGAACCGAGGGTCCGCGATGCCCCAATCCGCGTTCGCTCAAGTGGACGTGAAAGCGCCCATCAACTGCGGCGCTCTTTGGGCGCTGTGAACCCGGGCCCGGGCGGCCGTAGTTGGCTTCGTGCCTCGAGCACGCACTCAAGTGTGGCCGCCCTTACGACGGGTCCATCTGGTGCTCCCCGCCTTTCGGCGAGGAAGCCCGTACGGGAGATGGTTGAGACCCGGGGCCGGGTTCGCCCAACGAAGGAGGCGAAGGCGAACGTGAACGACGGAGCAATGCGCTTCGAGCGTCCGTGCGTGGGGCTCGACGTGCACAAGGGAACGACCACAGCGACCTATCTGGCGGCCGGGGGAAAGCGGATGAAGCAGCGGACTTTCCCCACCACGCGACCCCAGCTGCTCGCGCTCGCGAAGGAACTGGGACCCGCGGTCCCGTTCATTCTCGAGGCGAGCACGGCGGGTAAGGCGGCGGCGACCGCGCTGAAGGAGGCGGGCAGCGAGCTCCACATGGCCGCACCGAACAAGGTCGCGCTCATCGCGAAGGCGCCGGTCAAGACCGACGCCCGAGACGGCGAGGCGTTGGCCCACCTCTACCAAGCCGGGTTCCTCCCCGAGTGCTACGTTCCGCCCCCGGAGATTGACCGGCTGCGGACACTCGTCCGCGCGCGTCAGGATCTTGGCTACAAAGTGACGATCGTGAAGAATCAGGTGCACGCGATCGTGACCCGAAACCTCCTTGATGCGGAGCTGGCGGAGTTCTCGGACTGGTTTGGCGTCGCCGGGATCCGTCGACTCACTCGTCTACCGCTGCCCGTCGAAGAACGGAGCCACCTGGCTCGGGCCTTGGAACAGTTGAGCCTGCTTGCCGAGCAGGAGGGCGTGCTCCAGGCTGAACTGGCGAAGACGGCGACCGACCGATCGGACGTCCAGCTGCTGATGACGATTCCCGGGGTTGACTACTCCACGGCAGTGGCCATCATCGCGGAGATTGGGGACGTCCGTCGGTTCGCGAACAAGAAGCAGCTCTGCTCGCACGCGGGAGTGGTCCCGAGGGCGGACAACTCGGGAGAGAAGGTGAGTCAGCATCGGTCAGTGAAGAAGGGCGACATGGTGCTGAAGCGGTTCCTGTGCATCGCGGTGCAGGGGATGCTGCGCGCGAACCGAGATACCCAGATCAAACGATTCTACGAGAAGAAGGCGAAGGCCATCGGAGCGCCGAAGGCGCAGATCGCCGCGGCGCGGAAGCTCGCCTGCGCGATCTGGTGGATGCTTTCACACAACGAGCCGTTCAAGGACGAGGATGAGGAGCTGACGGTTCGGAAGTCCCAGCGCATGGAGATTCGTGCTCGAGAGATCGCTCCAGCGACCTCCAAGGCCCAGCTCGCAGAGGCCGGGGAGAAGTTGATCGCGAGGGCGCCGCTACTGGAGCGACTTGCGAAGGAGGCGGGCAGTGCCGGCTAGGAGGAGATCACGGGGCTCGGTGCGCTTTCACGGGAGCCACTCGACGCACCGTCGTGTTCGGGGCTGGCCAGACCGACCTGCGGCGAAGGGAACTCCCGGATACTCACCACGCCCACGCCCAAGGGTTTGGGGAACTCACATCAGGTTCATCGAACGTTCGGGCCCGAGGAAGTCTCTCGAGGTGAGCTGAGATAGCTCGAGGGGGCCCGTGCGATAAGGTCGTCCAATCGCGCGGCGACGTCCTTGCGGACCGGGACGCCGTGACCCGGCAGGAGGAGCTCGATCTCGAGACTCCTCAGGATCTGGAGCGAGGCGACCGCCTGGCGCAGGTCCGCCGCGTATTGGGGGGCGGGCAGAGCGAGACGCCCCTTGCGCTCCACAACGGAATCTCCCGAGAAGAGAATGCGTCGGTCCGGCAGGTAAAACGCGACCTCGCCGACCGTGTGGCCGGGGGCAAACACGACGCGGAACGGCCCGACCGACTCGCCGTCCGAAAGCGGGTGTTGCACCGGCACCGGCTTAGGTCGAAAGAGGAGACGCATCAACGCGCCCATTCGGAGAGGGACCCGGCCGTCCACGTACGGCGCGTCGGCGGCGTGACAGGCCACCACCGCATGCCGCACCCGTTCCACCGCGGCCGCTCCCCGAATGTGATCGACATGCTGGTGGGTGAGCAGGATCGTACCGACGCGGCCGAGGTCGGTGCCCGCGCGTTCGAACGCCCGACGGACCGGCGCCGCGCTCCCGGACATGGTCGTGTCGATGAGATACGTCCCCGACGTGTCCTCGAACACGTATGCGGCCGATCCCTTCGGCCACCGCTTCA
>JAKAVH010000059.1 GCA_021827545.1 Thermoplasmata archaeon | reverse complement strand
TGACGAGGCTGCTGCCGTAGTGTTTGGCGAGGTCGATCGCATAGTCGAAGGCGGCCGCCGAGTTCGGCGAGCCGTCGAGCGCCACGGTGATGCGGCTGAGGGCGACCGGCGTCACGGCGGAGCGAAGGGGCGGCCGATACATCTCCGTTGCGCCCCCGCCGACCGCCCGCGAGGCGTCCGACGATCGCGCGGGTCGCCGCAATGGTTTTTACGGTGGCGCCGTCTCAAGTTGAGTCGTAGGTGTCCACCGTGCCTCCCTCCTGCACGAACTGCGGCGGAAGCGACTTCGTCTGGGTCAACGACCTCAAGACCGGCTCGATCGGCGGGGGCTCGCTGTCGATCCGTTCCCGGGGCGAGCTCTCGCTCGGCACCCGCATCTGCCGCGGCTGCGGCCACGCCGACCTCTTCCTCAAGGACCCGTCGATCCTGAGGATGCCGCACACGTGGCGTCCGGGGGAGTTCGTCCCGATCGTTCCGCGACCGGCGGCGCCGCCGCCTCCGGCACCGATCACCCCCGCCGCGCCGCCGGCGCCCCTTGCGACCCCGACGACGCCCGCGCCACCGCCCGCGGCGCCCGAAGCGCCTCCCCCGTTCTCCCACGCTCCGCCGGTCCTCGCGGAGGAACCGACGGCCGTGGCGCCTCCCCCCACCGAGTCCGCCCCGTCGACGGACGCCCGCGGCGCGCCCGAATCCCCGGCAACCTCCCCCGCCGACGAAACATCCCGGAAGAAGTCGCCGCGCCGTCGCGCCTCCAAGGCGAAGGGCGCGGACCCACCCGACGAGTCGTAGGACCCCGGCGCCCGCCGGCGCCGAGCGGCCCCCGCGAGCGGTGCCGCCGCTACCGTCGCAGGCGGGGGTCGAGGGCGTCCCGAAGGCCGTCCGAGAGGAAGTTGAGCGAGATCGTGTAGAGGAACACGACGAGCCCCGGGATCGCGAGCTGCCACCAGGGGATCACGCACGCGCCGACCTGGCACGACGTGAGGAACCCCGTGAGATCGGCGACCGAGAGCGCAGTGAGCGCGCCCCATTCGGGGAAGTACTGGCTCGGGAGGACCTGGAACCCGAGGAAGTTGATGGTCGCGATCGCGAGCGGTACGGTCCCGACGTCGAGGGAAACCTGGATCCAGACGGGGTAGGTGCTGTTCGGGAGGATGTGCCGTCGCAGGATCGTCAGCGGGCGGGCACCGCTCGCGCGGGCGGCCTCGACGTACTTCTGCTCCCGAACGACCAGGACCTGCCCCCGGACAACCCGGGCGTAGAACGGCCACCAGGTGACCACGAAACCGATGAGGAGAAGGACGAGTCGCGTGTTCGCGGTCGAAAGGCCGAAAATCGACCGGAAGTCCGGATAGAGCACCGCGACGAAGATGATGATGAGCAGGAGGCCGGGGATGCTCAGGAAGATGTCGACGATCCGCATCACGACCTCGTCGACGACCCCGCCGGCGTAGCCGGAGATCCCACCGAGGGTGAGGCCGATCGCCGCTCCGCTCCCGACGACGATCGCGGAGATCAGGAGCGACCAGTCCGAGCCTCGCAGGATCCCCGTGTAGATGTTGTAGAAGTACGGGATCCCGGGGTTCAAGGTCAGGGAGCCGAACGGCAGCGGGCCCGACGACAACGTCCCGAGCGACAAAGTGGGGGCCACGATCGAGGGAAAGCCGACGGGGGTCGGATAGCAGCCGGGCCCCGGCGGCAACGAGCCGCTCGGAAACGTGCAGACCGCGGGGATCCCCGGAAGGCAGTCGCTCGGGGACCCGTTCAACTGGTTCGTCGCGCAGTACTGCGTCAGCTGGTAGTACGGGATCGGTTGGGTGAGGGCGTAGAGCGCGACCGCGACGAGCCCGATCAGGACCGCGAGACCGAGGAGCGCCAGAGTGTTCTGTCGCAGGATGTACCAGGTCCGCTGCCACTGCTCGATCTGGGGGTTCGGGCGAGCGGTCCCGGGGCCCGGGACCTCGCCTCCTTTCGACCGACGCAAGGCCCGGAGACTCATGGGCGCCGGCGGCACCGTCCGACGGCCCTACGCGGGGGAGGCGGACCGGCGGCGCCGAGCGCGTCCGGTCTCTGCGGAGGAGAGTAGCGGGGCATGGATTTGAACCATGGATCTACGGGTTATGAGCCCGTCGGGATTTCAGGACGGTCGGCGACAGCCGACCGCTTTCCTGACTACCCTACCCCGCTGCGGGCGCACCGAGGAGGACGGGCTATTTAGGCCCTCTCCCGGAACGCCTCGCGGCCGCGCTCGCTCCGCTCAATGGGAACCGCTCAGGTCGTCGCGCTCGCGACGGAGCAGGCGATCCCACTCGGCCCGGACCTCGGACTGGATCCGGGCGGTCTCCTCCGCACCGAGGTGGCGGAACCGGCCCTGCGCGGCGAGATACTCGGCGACCGGCTTCAGCTCGCCGGTCTTGCGGGTGATGCGCAGGCGGCCGTCGACGACCTCGTAGAGCGGGAAGATTCCCGAGTCGGTCGCGAGGCGACCGAGCGCGATCGTCTCCGCGGAGTCGAACTTCCAGCCCGGCGGGCACGGTGCGAAGATGTGGAAGAACCGGGGCCCCTCGATCGACCGGGCGCGCGCGACCTTGCGGTCGAAATCCTCCGGGAAGCTCGGGTTCAGCGTCGCCGCGTAGGCGGGACGATGGGCGAGGACGATCGCCATCACGTCCTTCTTCGGCTCCGGCTTCCCACGGACGCCCCCGCCGACCGGGGTCGTGGTCGTCCAGGCCCCCTGCGGGGTCGCGCCGCTGCGCTGGACGCCCGTGTTCATGTACGCTTCGTTGTCGTACATCACGTAGATCGCGTCCGTCCGACGCTCGAGCATCCCGCTGAGCGCCTGGAGCCCGATGTCGGCGGTCCCGCCGTCCCCCGCGAAGCCCACGACCTCGACGTCCTTGAGGTGCATCGCGTCGGCCGCGGCGCGCAGGCCCGAGACCGACGCCCCGGTCGCCTCGATCGCGTTGTCGAGCACCGCGACGCCGAGCGCGGTGGTCGGGTACGGTGTGGCGATGACCGTCCAGCAGCACGCCGGTATCGACAGGATCGTCCGAGGCCCGAGGCCCTTCAACAACAGACGCATCGCGAGCGCCGGGCCGCATCCCGGGCACGCGGCGTGCCCCGAGTACATCAGCTCCTGGGCCGGGATCGTGAGCTTAGCCATCGACCTTCACCTCCTCCTCGATATCCTCCCAGTGCGTCGTCGGCGCCTCGCCCGAGAGGAGCGTCTCGAACATCCGCCGCACCTCGTGCGGCGTGACGTCCCGGCCGCCGATGCCGGCCAGGAAGCTCGTGAGCTCGGGGCGGTTCGCGGCCGTGTAGAGCGCGGCCGAAACCTCGGTCGCCGCCGGGCCCATCCGCCCGAACGTGAACGACCGGTCGACGACGCCGATACGGGCGACGTCCGCTACGAGCCGGCGGAGCTCGTCCTCGGGGAACGGTCGGAAGACGCGCAACTTCGCGAGTCCGACCTTCCGCCCCTCCGCCCGCAGGTCGTCGACGACACCCCGCGCGGTCGTCGTCGTCGTGCCCATCGTCACGAGCACCACGTCGGCCCCCTCGGTCCGGTACGTCGGCAGCGACCCGCCGAGCTCGCGTCCGACGAGGGCGAGGTACTCCTGCTCGACGCGAGGGAGCACCTCGCGAACCCGATCCATCGCGGCCCCGACGTCGTGACGGAAGTCGACGTAGTGGTCCGGCCCGGTGAAAGACCCGAGGCGCGTCGCGCGGCCCGGCGCGAGGACGGCGTGCGGCTCGCGTCGCGGGAGGAACGCGTCCACGGTCGCCGGGTCCGGGACGTCGACCGGCTCGACGGTGTGCGAGAGGTAGAACGCGTCTTCGGTGACCATGACGGGCAGCCGGATGTCCCGGTGCTCGGCGAGGCGGTAGGCCTCGAGGACCGTGTCGAGGACCTCCTGGTTGCTCTCGGCGTAGAACTGCACCCAGCCCGTGTCGCGCTGCGACATCGTGTCGGCGTGGTCCGCCCCGATGTTCCACGGCGGCGCGACGGCCCGGTTCACGACCCCCATCACGATCGGGGCCCGCATCCCGGACGCCCAGTGGAGGAGCTCGTGCATCAAGAGGAGGCCCTGGCTCGACGTCGCGGTGTACGTCCGAGCGCCGAGGGCCGCCGCGCTGAGGCAGACCTGGAGTGCGCTGTGCTCCGACTCGACCTTCACGTACTGCGCGTCGAGCTCGCCCGACGCGACGAACTCCGCGATCTTCTCGACGATCGATGTCTGTGGGGTGATCGGGTACGCCGAGATCACCTGCGCCCGCGCGAGCAGGGCGGCGTACGATTGGGCGTAGTTCCCCGAGAGCACTTTCACCGTCATCCCCGCCCTCCCCTCCTCAGGCC
>JAKAVH010000114.1 GCA_021827545.1 Thermoplasmata archaeon | reverse complement strand
GGGCCCCCGCCCTCCATCCGAGAGAAGAGGGTGTCGCGCACTTTTAGACCTCCGGTGGGGGCGTTGCAAGCGCTATCCGAGGCCAGCGGATGGCCCGGAAGGGTTCTCCAGATGTGCCACGCCGCGGTCTACGAATGGGTGATTTCGCGCCTCCGCACCGAAGATATACGGGGCCGTCGGATTCTCGAGGTCGGAAGCCGCTACTTCAACGGCAGCGTCCGCCCGCTCATCGAACGCTTGGCCCCGGTCGCGAGCTACACGGGCGTGGACATCGAGCCCGGTCTGTGCGTCGATCGCGTGGTTCCCGCGGAAGAGCTTCTCGTCACGTTCGGCGAGGGCGCCTTCGACACCGTGGTCTCCACGGAAATGCTGGAACATGTCCAAGACGCATGGACCGTCGTGCGCAACCTGAAAGGGGTGCTCGCCGAGGGAGGAGCGATCTATCTCACGACCCGGTCCAAAGGCATGCCGTATCATGCGCATCCACGCGACTTCTGGCGGTTCGAGATCGACGACCTCCGCTCCCTCTTTGGGGACTTCTCTGAACTCGGCATCGAGCGGGACCCCGAAGCCCCGGGGGCCTTCTTGAGGGCCCGAAAACCGCCGGGGTACCGCGCGCCACCCCCGTCGAACCCGCCGTTGTATTCGATGACCCTCGGCCGTCGCACGGCCGATCCGAGCGCGGTGGCTGAGATCCCCTTCACACGAAGGGTCCGAATCGCCTTGGTCCCGTTGGTTGCCAAGGCGATGCAAGGAGTGAACGTCGTCATCCCCAAGTAGGCGATAGGCGCACCGTTCGTATCCGCCTGAACTCCCGTGGAGGGGGGCCGAAGCGTTGCGATGTACAGGATGGCGTTCCCGGTGAATCGATCGTTCCGTTCCGCCATCCCTCGTCGCTTGGATCGGTCCCGACCGGATCGCCTGCCTCGGCAGAGACGGTTTGGGTCCCGCTGGCCGGGGACCAACGATGATCGAACCGCTCGGGGCCGGAGGTCGACTGGGCACTTGCAAGCCCCGTCACCAAGGAGAGCCGCGTTCGATCGATGGGTTCCCTGGGCCGGAACGTGATTGACCTGCGACCGGATCCTGTCATCACGGCGGCCTGCAACGACCGGAAGGTCCGTCCCACGGAACGGAAATAGCGCACCAGAATTGAGGCGGTCGGGCCCTGGACGATGCGACGATCCACCGCCCGCGGCTCTCCCGGATCGGAGGATCCGACCAGCATGGAGTGCCGAGATCCCTTCGTTTCGGAAACTCAACTGCCCCAGATCGCCGAAGCAACTATTCGCCACTTCATCATGCTCGTCATGGGAATGGGCTATGGCGGGAGGGATAGCGGGCGAGATCGATCGCGCTGCCGCAACTGCGACGATTCGCCGGAGGGTGCTTGGTTCACGGTCGGGAGAGCTTGGACGTGACCGACGTTGAACTGGCGCTTCGTCGTGTTCTGCGCCGTCTCCGGGTTTTCGGACCCTACCGGTATGGTCATCTGGCGCAGATGCCCCTTCGCTACGCAATCGGCTGGCGGGCTCCGGTTTGGGAGAGCGTTCGGCCGTACGTTCGCGAGCGGTGCGGCCTTGAGGCGGGGGGCCCAACTTGGTTATTTCGGTCCCGAGGGCCGCTTCCATTGTACCCTGAGGTCGCACGCTTAGACCAGCTTAACGTGCACTTCGAGAAGGGGCCGTATTGCGAAGGACTGACAGCCCGTCTGGCGATTCGGGACCCGGCCACCGTACCGCCCGGGCGCTGGCTGGTCGGAGATGTGACCGAGATGGAGTCCATTCCCTCCGAGGCATATGATTTCACGCTCTCCTCCCACACCCTTGAGCATCTGGCGAACCCTGTCCAAGGGCTGAAGGGGCTGGTGCGCGCGACGCGCAAGGGGGGGGCCGTGATCGTGATCGTACCTCACCATGAGATCACATTCGACCACGCGCGACGGGTCACCCCGCTAGATCACCTTCTGAGGGATGAACGCGAGAGGATACGGGAGGGCGACCTCGGTCACCTCGATCTCGAGGAAATCTTCCGGCGATACGATGTACTCCTCGACTCCGGCGTGGCGACGATGGCCGACCTTCGGGCGCGCACACGCGAGAACGCGTTGAATCGCATGTTCCACCAGCATGTGTTCAACACGGACCTTCTGCTGAGGTTGTTCGATTACGTCGGCCTAGAAATCCGTGTGGTCGGAACCGAGCCGTTCGGGATTGTGTTGGTCGGACGGAAACCGGATTCGGCCGAGGATGGGGCCGTCCCCCCGAGTAACGAAGGGTGGTTGTCGGCGTCGGCGGCATGGCGCCGCCGCTCGCTCTTTCGGGAAGATCGAATCGGGGCGCCCCGGGAAGGAACCCACTGACCTACCGGATTATCCCGGCCTCCTTTCCGATAGAATGCCGCGCGGGTTGCGGACCGCCCACCCGGGCCAAGAAATCTAGGAGGCCCCGCGCGTACATGGTGAAAATGTCGGATTTCTCTTTGGCCAAGGCAAAATGAAGTGCGCATTGGGAGGCCACGATGGCTCCGACGAGATAAGCGCCCGAAGGACAGCGCCGCCAATAACGGGCAACGGTTCGTAGACCATCACGCGCGATATAGTAATGACGAAACGTGGGCTCGCGACGAAACTTCACCGCCCGACCCGCGAACCTTGCTGTTTCCACGGTACCGATCGTGTGAATCGCGCGAGCCGACCGGATCCGGAAGAGGCGAAGTCCGGTCGACCGAATTCGCAAGGAAAGCTCAAGGTCCACGGCATCGACGAAGTACCGGGGATCATAGCCTCCCAGCTTCTGAACTAGGGCTGGACGAAAGAGCATTCCCGAGTTCATCAGAAACGCCTGTTCGACCACCTCGTCATCCGCGTAGTATCGACTCGAGGTCCGTACGGTATCAGCCGGGGCCTCGAGGAACGAGAGATCGCGTTCCATGTTAACTGGCCCGACGGCGCCCACCGGAAATCGACGCTCGAGCCGAAGGTGGGCGGAGGAGAGCGCGGCGACTGCGCCCGGATGGAGCAGCGTGTCTTGATCCAAGAGCAGGACAAAATCGGCTCCGATGGCGACGGCCCGGCCGATCCCGATGTTATACGCCCTGGCAAGACCCACGTTCTCGGAGAGGGTCTCAAGCTCGTAGTTGGAGCCGCGGGCAGTGCCTCCTGCCTCCGCCGCCTCAACGCACGCGGTCCGAACCAGCGCTTCGTGAAGGCGGGACGCAGAGTTGTCAATCACAATCAAGCGATGCAGTTGGGGAAGTGCTGCCTTGAGGGCCTCTCGCAACAGCTCACGCGGCGGACGGTAGGTGACCATTAGCCCACAGACAGTCTCTGTCCCCTCGGGGCCGAAGTCCGACGGGGTTGGTCGGGTCCCGCCCGGTATCATCGTGTCCGCCGTATGAGGCGACGGCAATCATATAACATATAATGGTGGTCTCCTCGAATACGGAAGCTGAAAGCGACGGAGACCAAAGGCGGGTTCTCCGGTCAACTCGACGGCAGGAACGATCAAGGTCCAGGTTCGTGTCGAGAGACGATAGCACACAGAGAGTGTTGCGGGTCGCGGGGTCTCTCCACCGACGGCTGGGCCGCCTCACGGGATGGAACTACTTTGAGGACTTCAACCGAGTCTATCCGACCCCGGCCCTCGGCCGTCGGCTGACCTACGGTCCGTTCGTCGACCGTCGGCGAGCCGCCGAAGTCGATCGGAAAAACTACCTGAACCACGTGAAGTTCTATCGGTTTGCCGCGCAGTTTGCGCCCGGCAAGAACGTCGCCGATGTCGGCTGCGGGAGCGGCTACGGCTGTCAGATCCTCCACGAGGCGGGCGCCCGCCACGTATGGGGCTGTGACGCCTCCCGCTTTGCGATGGCGTACGCGCGGAAGCACTTCGCCGGCAGCGCCTCGTTTGCCCGCCGGTCCGTGACCGATCTTCGGTGCCCCGACGCGTCCTTCGACGTCGTGGTCTCGAGCGAGGTGCTGGAGCATGTGAAGGAATACGGCGCCGAGGTCCGGGCGCTTGCGGAGATGCGCCGCGTCCTGGCGCCGGGAGGGCTGCTCGTGCTGGGCACTCCGAACCTGGAGATATCCCCCGGCCATGGGTTCAGATTCGAGGAAATCGACGATCTACTGCGTCAGCAGTTCCGCCAGTATCGTCTCTTCGAGAATGCGTTAGTTCCGTTCGAGCCGCGCGCGAGAGCCGCGTGGCTCGGTCGGCAGGCACACGGTGCCACGGGGGTGACCATTTCGGAGAACATCAACCTCAACGAGACCGTCCTTCCGGCGGGGAGAGATCCCGAACTCAAGGCCGGGCTCGAGCCGGGGTGGTATTCCTTTGCCGATTTCCGAGTCGATACCCGGCTTCTGCACAACACCCATTCGTGGGTGGCTCTGGCCGTCAAGGAGTGAACCTACTCGACCAAGACGAAACGAAGCGAGCTCCGGGCGTGGGAAGAGAATCGAGTTTCCGGCCCCCCTCTCGAGACGCGTTCACCTTGACCGATGTCCGATGCAAAGCAACGGGACCGAACCTTGCTGCGATAGGTGAGCGAATCGTCTGGCACCGAGGCCGCGTGAGAAGGGAAAGGGTGTCGCGCGCCCCGTCGGATTTGGACCCCGGGGATCCGTAGACCTGCCGTACCTGTCCTCGCCGCCGCGGCGGTCTTGGGTGGGGGGATGGAACCGTGACCCCCGGGAAGACCTCGAGCGCCCGGGAGAGGCCGGGATCGGCGCTTCCGCCGGCGCCGGAGCGAGCCCTCCGCGGAGATACGGCTCCGACCCGGTCCTCGCGGAACGGGCGCCCGAGGGCCGGGAATGCGATCGGTCAAGGAGTCGAGGAGAACCCGGCGGCCGAAAGGGCCTCGGAGCTGAGGGCCTGCGGTCGGTCGATCAGCCCGAAAGCCCCGTTAAGGTCGGGGAGTCGCCGGACCGCGTCGGGCATCGCTCGGAAGGCTCGGCGGGCGCGGGAGCGGACACCGAGGTCGCAGGGGCCGCCGGAGAAATCACGCGGCGTGCGGCTCTGGCACCGGAGCGCAGCGCGGGGCCAAGACGTCATAAATCCCGCCCCCCGTCGGTACAGCGGATGCGCGTGGTCGTCACCGGGGGAGCCGGCTTCATCGGCTCGAACCTCGTGCACTATTGGAGGGCCCGATATCCCCACGACGACCTCGTGGTCCTCGATGCGCTGACCTACGCGGGCCGTCGCGAGTCGCTGCGCGACCTCGAGGGGAGCCGGGGGTACGAGTTCCATCGCGTCCGGATCGAAGCGTTCGACGAAGTGCGGCCCCACCTGGCCGGGGCCGATCTGATCCTCCACCTCGCGGCCGAGTCCCACAACGATCGGGCGATTGCGGATCCCCTTTCCTTCGTGAAGACCAACGTCCTTGGAACGGCGGTGCTCCTCGAAGCGTGCCGTCGGCTCGAGGTGCCCCGGTTCCACCACGTCTCGACCGACGAGGTCTATGGGAGCCTTCCCCTGGACTCCGAGACGCGGTTCACCGAAGCCTCCCCGTACCTCCCCCGCGGCCCGTACTCGGCCAGCAAGGCCGGATCGGATCACCTCGTCCGGGCGTGGGTAGAAACGTACGGCCTCCGCGCGACGATCTCGAACTGCGGCAACAACTTCGGACCGTTCCAGTTTCCCGAGAAGCTGATCCCGCTGGCCATTACCCGACTCCTCCGAGGAAAGAAAGTTCCTCTCTACGGGGACGGACGAAACGTGCGCGACTGGATCTACGTCGAGGACCACTGCACGGCCATCGACGCGATCGCCCGAAGGGGCCGTCCGGGAGCGACGTACCTCGTCTCGGGAGAGCACCCGCTCTCGAACCGCGAAGTGGTGGACCGGCTCCTCCGCGAGTTCGGGCAAGGCCCGGAGGCGATCGAGTACGTGGCCGACCGACCCGGCCACGATCGCCGCTACGCCCTCGACCCGCGCCGACTGAAGTCGGAACTCGGCTGGAAGGCGGAGCACGACTTCGATGCCGCGATCCGGTCGACCGTCGCGTGGTACCGCGAGCATGAGGACTGGTGGGCCCCCCTCGTCCGGATCCCCTCCCCGGCCCGCACCGCCGGGAACGGACGGTAGGCCATGCGCTGGCGACCGATCGAGGCGACGGCGATCACGATCCCGGGGGCCGAGCCGATGGTGCGAACCTTCCATCGAGATTCCCGGGGATTCCTCCTCGAGACGCTGCGCGCGGACGACGGGCCGGTGAACGGCGCTCACTTTCGCATGACGTACTCTTCACTGACCTTCCCGGGCGAGTTCCGAGACCGCGATCGTTGGCACGTCCACCGCGTCCAGACCGACCGGTTCGTGGTGGTGCTCGGGGAGATGGTGCTGGCCCTGCTCGACGGTCGGGCCGGCTCGCCGACCCAGGGGCACCTGGAGGTCATCCGCCTCAAGGGCATGCCGTTCCCCGCGGGATCGACCGCCGAGGAACCGCCGGACCGGACGTACCTCGTCCCCATTCCTCCGGGCGTCCTCCACTGCATTGGGAACCTCTCCTCCGCCCCGTTTCTCTTGGAGAACTTTCCCACAGAGCTGTACGATCCCCGGGACGAGGGACGCGTGCCGTTTGCCGAGCGGCCGGTCGGGTCCGATCGGATTCCCTTCGCGTGGGCGGATGTCGAATACGGGCCATGACCCGCCAACGCCGAGCCGCCGACGTCCTCGTGTTCGGCGCGACGTCACTGGTCGGCTCGCATTTCATGGCCGAGACCGCCTATCGGGTCGCCGCCGCTGGGCGGCGGCCCCCCGGAGCCGGCGCGAATCGGGTCGAGCGGTTCGACGCGTTGGACTTTCGCGACGCGGCGCGCGTAGCGCGGTGCGTCGCTTCGTCCCCCGAGCGCGCGGTCGTCAACTTCGCGGCCCGGACCGACGTCGACGCAGTGGAGCGCGAGCGACCGGGGGCGGGGGAACCTCCGTCCGGCCCGGCCTGGCAGGTGAACACGGTGGCCGTCGAGCGAATCGCTCGGGCCGCCAAGCGCACCGGGAAGTACTTCGTTCAGCTCTCCACCGACTTCGTGTTCGACGGCACGGCCGGAACGTACGGGGAGGCCGCGTCCCGATCCCCCCTCACGGAGCAGTTGAGCTGGTACGGGTGGACGAAGAGCGCGGCCGAGCGGGCGGTCGAAGCCGCTACCGAGAGCTTCGCCATCGTCCGCATCGCGTATCCGTACGGCCCCGGGGTCGCGGGGAAGCCGGATTTCCCGCATTGGGTGCTCGACGCCTACCGTCGTCACGCCCTGCCGCCGCTCTACGCCGACCAGTGGATCACCCCGACGTGGATTCCCGACGTGAGCCGCCTCATCGAGCGGCTCTTGCGCTCGCAACCCACCGGCATCTTTCACGTGGCGAGCCCGACCCGGACGACCCCGTTCGAGTTCGGCCGGGCAATCCTGAAGGCCGTGGAGGGCGACGATCCCGAGCCCGTGCCGGGCTCAATCCGGGAAGCGGCGGCGCCGGGTCGGGCCCCCCGCCCCGTCCGAGGAGGGCTTAGGTGCGAGCGGCTCTCCGAACTCGGGCTCACGGCGACCGACTGGCCGATCGGGGTCCGTCGTGTCGCCGCGGAGGTTCTGAGGGCCCGATGAAGGGGTTGCTTCTCGCGGGCGGCCACGGGACCCGCCTGCGACCGCTCACGTTCTCCGGCAACAAGCATATGATCCCGATCGCGAACCAGCCGATCCTCTTCTACGGCCTTCGCCACCTCCAAGCGGCGGGAGTCCGGGAGGTCGGCCTCGTCCTCGGGCCGATCGAGGAGGGGATCGTCGAGGCGGTCGGCGACGGCTCTCGGTTCGGGCTCCAAGTGACGTACATCCGCCAAGGGGAGCCGAAGGGGCTCGCGCACGCCGTGCTGTGCGGCCGGGAGTTCCTCGGGGAGGAGCCGTTCGTAATGTACCTCGGGGACAACCTCCTCGAGCACGGCATCGCGCCGTTCCTCGCGGCCTACCGGGCCCGGGCGCCGGCGGCGGTCATCGGGGTCGCGTCGGTCGCGAACCCGCAGAAATTCGGAGTGGTCGAGCTCGATTCCAAGGGCGCCATCGCCTCCATCGAGGAAAAGCCGGCGGCCCCGCGGAGCGACCTCGCGCTCGTGGGCGTCTACCTCTTCTCGCCGGCCATCCACGAGGCGATCGCCGGGCTCCGCCCGTCGGCCCGGGGAGAGCTCGAGATCACCGACGCGATCCGCGCCCTCCACGCGCGGGGAGCTTCGGTGGTCGTCGAGCGAGTCAACGGGTGGTGGAAGGACACCGGCCAGCCGTCGGACCTGCTCGAGGCCAACGAGCGGGTGCTCCGCTCGATGCCGCCGGACGGCGTGGCGCACGCGGGCTGCGTGGAGGAGGGCGCCCGAATCTCGGGGACCGTCGGGCTAGAGGCGGGCACCGTGGTCGAACGCGGCGCCGTGATCACCGGCCCGTGCGTTCTCGGCCGGAACTGCCGGGTCGGTCGGGGAAGCCGCATCGGACCGTACGTCGCTTTGGGCGACGGCGTCCGGGTGGAGGGCGCCGCGCTTTCCCGTTCGATCGTGCTCGCCAACTCGAGGCTCGCGGGGGCGATGGAACTTCGGGATTGCCTCATCGGGCGCGACACGTCGATCGTGGCGACGAGCAAACGGAAGCGGGCCATATCGCTCGTGCTGGGCGACTCCTGCCGGGCGTCGCTGTGATCTTCGCCAGGGGAACCGAGGAGAGGGCATCGATCGGGGTGGTCCGCCGATCCCCCGGACCGGTTGGCGGTCGAACCGATGGCACGTGGCGTGGAACCGGTCCAGCGGACCCCGAGCGCTCCCCGGAGCGGTGGCAGCGGCGGTTCCGCGGTTCCGAGTGGCGGATGCGGGCGGCGACCCGTTCGGGATGCGCCGGCCTCCGTCGGAGTTCCCGTTCCCCTCCCGCCCGGATCTCCTCTCCCGTCGTGGGCGACCCGTTCGCCAACCGCTGGTGGTTGAGCCCGGTCCCTACCGGGTCGCCATCCCCTTTCTGCCCGGTCGACGATCCGTTCCCTTCGACCGGAACGACCTTCCGGCCCTCTGTGCCCTCGCGAAGAGCGGGGGCTACGAGAGCACCTTGCTCCTTGAGGCGGCCCTCGACCCGGATCGTGAGGGGAATCTCCCTCTCTCGCCGGACGAACGACGGGCCCAGGCGGGGGGCCGCTCTGCGAGGGCATCCAGCAACAGGTGCGCCATGTCCCGGTGGTCCACGGGGACGAGACCCGTTTCCGCATCAACGGGGAGCACGGCTGGTGATCGGTGTTCGTCCACGTACGGCGGTGGTCGACCGCATCGCCCCGAGCCGAGGACAGGACGTGGGCCGCGACATGCTCGAGGGGTTCGAGGGAACCCTCGTCCGGAACGGGGGGGGACCCGTACAACTGCGTGACGACGACGGACCCCCAGCTCGCCCTGTTGCCGTTCAACCGGTGGATCGAACGGGCCGACGTGTTGCCTCGGCTCGAACCTCGGCCGCTGCTCAAGCAGGTCGCGGGGAAGCTCGCCAGCGCCGGGCATCCACCCGACGAATTCCCGGAGTTCGCCCATCGATGGAGCCGGCGCTTGCGCGAGACCGTGCTCGGGTCGGAGAGCCACCCGAATGCCTCACGCCGGCGGAGGCATCGGGGCGCGAGGCAGGAGATGGCGCACCTTGCGCTCCGACCTGGAAAGACCATGACGCCCCTCGGATCTCGAAGGAGCTCTGGTCGAAACGGGCCATGGAGTTCCCCTTCCTCCGCTAGCCCGGGGTCGCGTGGCACCCCCCGCTCGCGGAGAACCACGGGCGCCCGGGCGTGCTCGACCCGAAGAAGTGGCGGCCGTCGGTCCCGGAACGGAACGGGGATCCTGGAGCGACTGAAGTCGGTCTCCAGGACCGGCCGGATCCGTGGGCTCCACGGTATCGAAGTCGTGCGGGACGCGTTGCGAGAGAAGGACGACCCGGCATTTGGAGCGCCCTCCAGCGGATCACAAGGGTAAGTGCCTACGTCCGGATCTCGTCCAGACTTGGCGGGCACGGCCGCCTTCCGGAAGGGAACGAGCCGGTTCCCTCCTCCCGCTCCCAGCTTTTGCAGCCCCCCCAACGACCGGAGCACCCGCCCATCGCGACGACGGCCGGGGAGACGGCGCGCGATCCTCCGGCCGGTAGAGACGATCCGACGTCGGGTCCCGGCCCAACCATTTGACGGGCCATCAGCGCCAGGGAGAGGAAGATGTTTCGGGATACCCGGGCCGACGGTCACGGATGTGCCGATCCAGTCCCGGTCCGGCGGGAACGCCTCTTGGTCGGGAGCGTGGACGCCTCCGGCTCCGCATCCATCTCGGACGCGGCCCATCCGAGAAGCGGCACGAGCGCGGCACGAAGAGACCGTCCCCGCTCGGTTAGGCGGTACTCGGTACGAACCGGAACGTCGGGGAAGGCGTCGCGCGCGACGAGATGGAGCCGCTGGAGTTCCCGCAGCCGATCGGCGAGGGCCTTGCTGCCCATCCCTTGTATCGCGTCCCGAAGTTCACTGAACCTCGAACTGTCCCGATTTCCTAGAACACCGATCAGGGGGAGGGTCCACTTCTTACCCAGAAGGTCGACGGTCCCCGCCGCCGGGTCGATGCAGTACTCCCGGTCGCCCGCGCGAATCATACAAACGACTTCGCGGGTGAACGCCCGCTCTCGCGGCTTACGTCTCATGCGGTTCCCCTGGGTCGATCGCATGGTCCGGCCGCCCGCCGGGATCGATCGACCATCGACACGGGCAGCTGCGCCCTCGCCTTCGCAGCCGCACCGAGATCGCCGGGCAGCGGAAGCTCGGAGATCTCGAAGGCCTATCCTCGGGAGCCATCCGGTTCGCCATCGCTACTCGATACAGCAGCTCATCCGGCTCATATCGTGGTGGAACGATTCGGCCGCGATCTTCAACGCTTCGGAAAAGGTCGGGAATGTGTGGACCGTGTCGATAATGTCCTCCACCGTCAGGCCGCCTCGGATGGCATACGCGGCGGCGTGCACCATGTCGGCCGCGATCGGGGAGACGATGTGAACCCCGAGAACGCGCCGCGTCTTGACGTCCGCCACCATCTTCAGAACGCCGCGAGTATCTCCCACCGTCAGCGCCTTCGGCACCCGGCCCATGGTGATCACCCGGCATTCGCAGGCATGTCCGCGCCGAACGGCCTCGGCGTGGGTGAGTCCCACCGAGGCGGTCTGAGGATTGGTGAAGACCGCGTGGGGCACCCCGTCGTAGTTGATGGTTCTCCTTTCACCTCGCAGGGCATTCGTCGCGGCGGTGGCGCCCTCCTTCGCCGCGACCGTTTCCAACGCCATGCGGCTGCGGACGTCGCCGGCCGCCCATAATCCGGGAACGCTGGTCCGAAGATACTCGTCGGTCTTGACGTATCCCTGAGCCGTCAGTTCCACGCCTACCGCCTCCAATCCCAGGTCCGACGTGTTCGGCGCCACTCCCGTAGCGACTAGGATCTCATCCCCGTCGCACGGAACGACCGACTTGCCGTTGACCAGCTCGCAGACCACTTGCCCTTCGTCGCGGCGGATCCGACGGACTCGGGCATCGGCCCGGATCTTGATTCCCTCGGTGGAGAGGCACCGTCGGAGCTCTTCGGATATTTCCGGCTCTTCCATCGGAAGGATTCTCGGGGCGGACTCGAGAACCGTGACCGAGCTCCCGAAGTGAGCGTACATCTGACCGAACTCGAGCCCGAGCGGTCCTCCTCCGAGGACCAGGAGACGATCGGGGAGGTCCTTGCGCCGCATGAGGGTTCGGTTGGTCAGATAACCGGCGTCGGAAAGTCCCTCGATCGGAGGTATCTTCGGTGAAGAGCCCGTGGCGATGAGGATGTGCCGCCCTTCGAGCAATCGACCGCCGGCGCGCACCCTTCGGCCGGCCCGTAGAGTTCCTCGGGCTTGGATGTACTCGATCTTGCGCTCTTCGAGTACGTCCAGATAGTTCGTCCGGCGGAGCCGTTGGACCATCCGGTCCTTGTTGGCGATGGCCTCCGGGAAGTCGCACTTGGGGGTTCCCGGTAGGTTGCAGGCGAATTGCGGGCTCTGCCGATAGAAGTATTCGTTCCCGGCCTCGAGCAGGAACTTCGAGGGGATGCACCCGACGTTCACGCAGGTGCCTCCGATGGGCAGGCCATCGTTGACCATGGCGGAAGTGAACCCGAGCTCGTCCGCCCGAATCGCCGCCGCGAAGGCGGCCGCTCCTCCACCCAGAATCACAAGGTCGAACCGATCCCGTCGTGATCGAGGCATGCCCTCCTAGGGTCCGGATGCGGCTTAAGTCGACGGCAGAAAGGAAGAGAGCAGCTTTCGGTTCGTAAACCGATGAAGGAGTAGCCGGGCGCAAGATTCAGTTTCGAGAGCAATTTTCCGTTTGGAAACGACAAAGCCATATCGGAGCCGGTCCGTCGAAACGAACGGGCCGGACGTGACCGAGAGCCGCGGGAGAACCGTCCAGAGAAATTCGTTTCCCGAAGCTAGTGCGCGGGGCCATCGACCCGGACGGACTGCGAGGGCCGCGGGCCCGATCGCTCGCTTCGTCTCGGGCTCAAGATCAGTCGTGGTACCTACCACGCCCCCATTGGGCGGTGGTTCCTCCCCCGGGACGGAGGAGTCGGCGGTCGTCCCCCTCTCCGTTCGGGATGCCGACGGCTTCCGAGGGTGGCCCGAACTGGCCGGGCGCCTCCGGTTCCCTTATGATCCGGCCGATGCCCAGATGACCGTCCGTTCGTTCCCCCGGACGCACGAGCCGTTCTCGCCCAACTCGCGGTCGGCCAGGTCACTTTGGGAAGGGTCGCCGATCTCCCCCGACCTCCGCTTCGCTGAGCCACGAACCGGGGAGTATCGCTCACTCGCTTCAAGGGCCGTAGGGGATCCCAATGATGTCGGTGGGAGGCGAGGCAACCTAACACGACGCACGAATTCCCCGGCAAGTGGTCCTTCGACCTCAGAGTGCTGTCGACAGCGCCATCGGATGGGACGACCGCGAAGATCGAGGGCCGATCGCCGCGGGCTTACATTCCCGGGAGGCGCGCCGTGAGTCCGAATCCGCCGGCTCGGCGGATGGAGCGCTGTCCGGTCTGCGCTACGATCGTCCGCACGGATCGCGTGGTGGTCCACTTACGATCGATCCATCCGGATCGGGTCGACTCTCGGGAAGTGCTCCGCTACTTGCGGGATCGTCGGGAAGCGCTGGGCGCCACGGCACGGAGCGCCCGGCGACCGATGGGACGTGGATGGACCCGATGGCGCATCGTGGGGGTGATCCTTGCGGCGGCGGCCGTGAGCGGAGTGACCTACTACGTGTTGTTCCCTCCGAATCACCCGGCGGTCAACGACGGCTCGGCCGCGCCGGATTTTTCTTTCACCACGCCTAGTGGAGGGTCATCTCAGCTGAGCGCTTACGTGGGCCACCCTCTGGTATTGTGGTGGGTGGCCACGTGGTGCAGCAGTTGTCAGCTTGCTACCCAGGTATTCGCCCAGCAGTATCTGTCGCAGTACGAGAACGCGCACGTGCTCCTTCTCGAAATGGAGGATTACAACGACCTCGGCCAATCCGGGCCGAGCATCTCGGCGATGGCGTCGGCGTATGGCTATCACGGCCAGTCGGGATGGGTGCTGGGCGTCGGGTCGTCGTCCGGCACCTCCACCTACAACCCTCAGGACCAGCTCGATTACTACTACGTGATCAGCGGCTCGGGCGTCATCGTTTCGCAGGGCGCGGGACTCGGCGGGAATTTCGCCGCCGCGTTGAGCGCGGCGACGGGGGGATGAGATTCCCCCGGTCGATCGGCGCGTGGAGACGATGGCCGCACGCCACGGGGCGCCCGGCGCCCCCGCGGTTCCGGATCGTTTCCCGGAGGGACCGGCCCTTCGGGAGATCTTCGCTCATCCGGCGTACCGCTGGGCGTATCCATTGCTCGGCGCGGGAATCGCCTTGGGGTATGCCTGGCTCCTCCCCGGCCTCGAACTTTGGAGTCTCGGCGTCTGGGTCATACAGTTTGTCACCCCGGTCCAACTGGCCTTCGCCCTGGCGATGGGCGCGCTCCTTCCGTTGGTGATTCTCCTCAACGTGTACTACTGGCGGCATCCTTCCTGCTGCCGACGCACCTCGAGCACCGAGCGGGCTCCGATTTTCTCGGCCATTCTCGGCGGTGTCATTCCCAACCTCCTCTGTTGTACTCCCTTCATTCCGGTACTGCTCGCGGTGTTCCTCTCGGGGGCCGCCCTGCTGGCCGTCTCCCCACCGATCCAGTACGTGCTCAACGCCTATGCCTGGACATTCTATGCGGTGGCGGTCCTCAGCACTTGGTGGTCGATTCGAATGACGGCGCGTCGGTACTCGAAGGAGAGCCTCTGGTACGAGGCGCCGAGCCCGGAGTGAGTCGCGTCGGTGGCCCTCCCAACCCTTATTGCCCCGTCCCCACCCTCACCGATCTCTTGGTCCCAGGGCCGCCACGGAGGTCCACCGTCCCTAGGCCGCCGGCGGGCAAAATCGGGCCGCTTCTGGAACGGGGCCGCGCGGCCTCCCGAGTATTTCGGGAAGTGCAGGGGGTGAGATTTGAACTCACGAACTCCTTCGAGACCAGGACCTCAACCTGGCGCCTTTGACCAAGCTGGGCCACCCCTGCACGCGGGGCGTCTCGACCGGAGCGCGCCCATTAACGTTTCCGAATCCCGGAACCCCCTGGTCCCGCGGATCCGGTCCGGGGACGAAGATCCGATCTCCAGTTCAGCCTCGAGGCGTGAGCGCGCCTCCGAACGCCGCCCCGGGTCAGAGGAACGATCGTCGTACCAACGCAACATAAAAAGTCCGGACTCCGAGTCTCTCTCTTCGCATGGGTGCGGCCGTCCACGTCAGCCCGGGGGTTGGGGGGGAACCGTCCGCCGCCCACCGCACCTCCCCACCCCTCGTGACGTGGCGGGCCGTCCCGCTCGTCGCCGTTCCCGTTGGAGCCCTCCTGGTCGCGCTCGGTCTGCACGCGTTCGTGGCGCTCGATTACGTCCATGTGATGAACGGCGCGCTCTGGACGGGAATCGACATCTTCCTCGGACTCGTCATCGGGCCGATCCTCGGCCGGATGTCGCCGCCCGCCCGCGCCGACTTCGTCCAGCGGCTGGTTCCGACGATGCTGTTTCTGATGCCGACGCTCGCGGCGGTGACGATCACCGCCGGCATCTACCTCGCCCTCTCGGCCGGCGTGTTCAACCTGGCCTACCCCACGATCCAAGCCGCCGGCATCCTCGTGATCATCCTCGCGGCCCAAGGGTTCGGGATCTTTCTCCCGAACGAGCTTCGGATCGTTCTCGAGCTGCGACGCCCCCAGCCGAACATCGCGAAGATCGGCCGCCTCGGACTCCTCAATGCCCAGCTCGCGGGCGTTCAAGCGGCGGTGCAGATCGCGCTCATCTTCGTGATGGCGAGCCTCGCCGCCGGCCTCGTCTATTTCTGACCGCCCCCGCGCCGTCGGGTCCCGTGAATCGTCGGAAGGGCCGTTCGATCGGTGGATGGGTCGTCCCCCGCGCGCTTCATTATCTAGACGAGGTCGTTGACCGTCCCGAGCGACCGGCCCGGGGGCCGCACCCCCACCTCACCGGTCCACCCGCCTCCATGGCCGCCTGCTCGATCCGAAGTCGCCGCCTGCCGAACCGGTCGATCGGCTCCGCGCGCGACTCGGTCGCCCTCCGCCGCGCCGTCCTTCGCGAGGTCGCCCTAGATCTGGTCGAGCCGTTCGAAACGAGCTTCGGGGTAGAACGCCGCCGCCGGTTCCTGCTACTCGAACTCGAATCCCGGGACGGTCTTGTGGGGTGGGGCGAGTGCGCGGCCGCCCGAGAGCCGCGCTATTCGAGCGAGACGGTCGGCACCGCGCGGGAAACCCTCGGGCGCCTCCTACCGGCCCTTCTTTCCCCCGAACCGGTCTCGCTCGCGGCGTTCCACGCCCGCGCGGACCGGTATCGAGGGCACGCGATGGCGAAGGCGACGGTCGAGACGGCCCTCATCGACCTACTCGCGCGGGCGCGGGGCTGCTCGATCGCCGAGTGGCTCGGTGGCCGGCGGCGACGGGTCGAGGTCGGGGTGAGCGTCGGGATCCACCCGACGCCGGACGCGCTCGTCCGCCGCGTCGGCGCGTACCTCGACGACGGCTACCGACGGGTGAAACTCAAGGTCCGTCCCGGCTGGGACGACGTGCCGGTCGGCGCCGTCCGACGGGCGTACCCCGACCTCGAGATCTGGGTCGATGCGAACCAGGCGTACCCGACGACGGCCGCGGCCGATATCCGCCGCTGGGCGTCCGCCCACCGGGTCGCGCAGGTCGAGCAACCGTTCGCCGAGCGGGCCGTTCGGGCGCACGCCGATCTCGCCCGACACGCGCCGTTCCGGGTCTGCCTCGACGAGTCGATCGTCGACCGGCCCTCGCTCGAAGACGCGATCCGAGCTCGCGCGCTCACGAGCCTCAACGTGAAGACGTCGCGCGTGGGCGGGCTCACGGCCGCGCGGGAGCTCGCGAGACTTGCCGCCATAGCGGGCGTGCCGGCGTGGGTCGGCGGCATGCTTGAGAGCGGCGTCGGCCGCGCCCACAACGTTCACCTCGCCTCCCTCGGCCCGTTCACGCTGCCGGGCGACCTTTCGGCGAGCGGGCGGTACTACCGGACCGATCTGGTCGACCCCCCGTTCGTCCTACGGCCCGGCAGCACCTTGGAAGTTCCGCGATCCCCCGGGATTGGCGTCGAGGTCGTCCCCGCCGCTCTGCGGCGCGCGACGCGGTGGACCCGGACCTGGACGGTGGGAGGGGGTGGTCACTCCGCCCGATCCTAAGGCCGGTCCGCGGATCCGATCGTCGTTCGATCGGACTGCCCGGGCGAACGGCCGCCGGCGCACCCTCCCGCGGGATCGGCGTCGGCGCTCCTTGGCCCCTCGATTCCCCAATCCGGGCCGTGGCCGCGCTCCGGGGGCGCGCTTCCCGCCCTGCCCGATACGCCCGAAAGGCGGTTAAGCGACTCCGATCGTCCGGGCCGACCGTGCCGGAGCGGCTCGACTCTCGGGAACGTCGCGACCCGGACGCCGTGTACATCGGCGCGAAGCCGACGATGACGTACGTCTTCCAGGTCGTGAGTCACCTCTACAGCGGTCCCGGCCCCGTGCGCGTGCGGGCCCGCGGGGCCGTCATCGCGAAGGCGGTCGACGTCGTGGAGGTCGTCCGACGCCGGTTCCTCGAAGGCGCCGTGACGGTCGGCCCGATCGAGATCGGTACGGAACGGCTCGTCAACCGGGCGGGGCGCGAGACGAACGTCTCGACGATCACGATCCCCTTGGTCCGGGCGGGGCCGCTGCCTCCGGGACCGGCGCCGGGCGCGGCTCCGGGGGCGGCGCCGGCGACGGACGGGTCGCCGTCGGCCGAGACGTGACGACCCAAGTGCCGGCGAAGCGGTCCCCGAGGCGCTGGCGTTCGTCGCTCCAAAGGACGATCAGCAGTCCGATCGCGCCGAGCAGGGCGGTGCCCGCCGCGACCGTCGCGCCGACGAGGATCGCGGGAAGCGCGCCGACGCTGGTGGTGAGGTCGCCGCCCGCGAGGCCGCCGGCCCCGTGCCACGCGAGAGCGACGGCAAGCGCCCCCCCGATCCCGACCACGGTGAGGAGCGCCAGCTTCGTCGATTCGCGCACCAGGCTTGCGAGGAGGCTCGGCCGCTCGAGCGCCCGGTCGCGCACCGCGATACGCATCGCCGCCTTTCCGATCGTCTGGCCGGTCCACCGGTCGCCGAGGGCGAAGTAGAGGAACGCCGCCGCCGGGTAGCCGTACGCCGCCGCGAGGAACGTCGGCGACGACAACAGTCTGTCGAGCGAACCCCCGGTCGAGGCCGTGATCGCCACCCACAGGGCGGCCGCGGGGCCGGTCACGATCGCGAGGTCGATGAGAAAGGCGACGATCCGGGCGCTCGGCTTTGCGTATCGGCGACGGACGAGGCGAGTGGCGATCCCGGCGAGCCCGCGGGCCGCGAGGTACGCCCGAATCCCGTCGCGCGTATCGTCCGAGCCCGACTTCGCGAGCGCGGAGAGGTTGGCGAAATCGGCATGGACCCACGAAGGCACGTCAAGTCCGTTCCACGGGTCCGGTCCCGCGGGTTCGCTCGCGAGGAGCCGATGCGCGTTGACCGCCGCCAGGCGCGCCGCCTCGCACGAAGCCTCGATCGACGCGCGGATCTCCCCGCGCGCGCCCGCGTCGAACGCCCGGGAAAACGCGGCGTCCAGTCGGGGTGGGCCGTCTCGAACCACGGTGTCCGACGGGAGGCGCCAGCGGCCATCGACGAACCAGTACGTGGCCAAGGCGGCGAGAAGGGCGAGGAGCGGAGAGAGGTACACGAGATCGAGGATCCCGGCGCCGCCGATCGAGTAGAGTTGGACGGTGCCGGCGCCGTACAGGCCGGGTTGGCGCCAGACGTCCGCGCCGACGAGCACACCGAGCGCCGACGACGCGTAGGCGATCGGCAGGCCGAACGCTCGATCCGGGCCGGCCGGCCATATCGCGACGGCGAGCACTCCGACGGCGACCGGGGGAAGGAGGTAGAGCGGGTACGGTTCCGAGACCCCGACCCCGGGGCTCGGGGTGGCGAGGGCGTACGTCGTGACGCTCACCCCGACCGTCAAGACGAACCAGATCGCGAGGCGGGTCGCCGGCACGGCTTGCGAGAACGAGCGACCCGGCGCGCGGGCGAGCGCGACCGCGAGCGCGGCGCTCACCGCACCGACGCCGGCGATCGCGCCGACCGAGCCCGCCCACGGGGGCGCGACGACGAGCAGGGCAATGACCGCCGAGCCGAACGCGGCGAAGCCGAGCGCCGCCGCCCAGCTCGCGCGTCGGCTGCCTCGTCCGAGCCGCGCGATTAGGAGCGCGGCGATCACGAACGGGAACGCGGCGCCGCTCAAGTCGACGGCCAGAAGGCTGCCCTCGATCATCGCGATCGGCAGGTTCGCCAGCCAGCCCAAGATCGACCCGACGAACAAGAGCCAGAACGTCCGCGAGCCGAGCCCGAGCGCCTCCGCGAACGTCGGCCGCTCCCACGCGAGCAGAAAGAGCGCGAGCCAGCCGAGCGCGGGGATCGCGAGCGGGACGGCGGAACTCGAGATGTCGAGGGCCAGCTCGATCGGATCGACCATACCGACGCGACGCGGACGGAGTGCGCGAGGAGGCGCTCGAACGCGCGGTCGGCTAAAGGTTTTGTCCGACGGGCGCGTCCCGAGCCCGATGAACCCGACCCGATGGGAAGTCGACTCGCTCGGCCGTCGCGAAGTCCCGGCCAAGGCGTACTGGGGCATTCAGACGCTGCGCGCCCGGGAGAATTTCCCGGTGAGCGGACTGCGCGTCTCGCCGCATCTGATCCGGGCTTACGCGTGGCTCAAGCTCGCCGCGGCCCGCGCGAACGCCGCGCTCGGGGCGCTCGACGCGCGGCGAGCCGACGCCATCGCCCGGGCGGCCGAGGAGGTGGCGAGCGGCCGCTTCGACGCGGAGTTCGTCGTCGACGTCTTCCAGGCCGGTGCCGGCGTGAGCCTGCACATGAACGTGAACGAGGTCCTCGCGAACCGGGCCCTCGAGATCCTCGGCCGGCCGCGCGGCGACTACGCGGAGCTGAGTCCGAACGATCACGTCAACCGCGGCCAATCGACGAACGACACGTACCCGTCGGCCGCCCAGGTTGCGACGCTGTTCGCCTTCCGCGAGCTCGTGCCGGCGGTCCGCACCCTCGTCGCGAGCCTCAGGAAGAAGGCGGAGGAGTTTCGGGGACTCGCGAAGGCCGGCCGCACGCACCTCAAGGACGCGATGCCGGTCACGCTCGGCGCCGAGTTTGGCGCTTGGGCGACCGCGCTCGAACGACTGCTCGAAGCGCTGCCGCCGATCGAGCGGGCGCTCGCCGAGATCCCCTTGGGGGGGAGCGCGGTTGGGACCGGCATCAACACGCGACCGGGCTACCGGGCGCGCGTCGTCGAGGAGTACGCGCGGCTCACCGGCCTCGCGCTGACCGTCGCCCGGGACCCGTTCGAATCGATGGAGAGCCGCTGGCCGCTCGCCCACGCCTCGGGCTGGCTCAAGTCGCTCGCGCTCGAGCTGATCCGGATCGCGAACGACATCCGCCTGTTGTCGAGCGGCCCGGCGACGGGGCTCGACGAGTTCCGGGTCCCCGAGATCCAGCCGGGCTCTTCGATCATGCCGGCGAAGGTGAACCCGGCCGCCGCCGAGTGCCTCAACATGGTGGCGTTCCATGTCGTCGGGGCCGACACGGCCTCCGCGCTTGCCGTGCAAGGCGGCCAGCTTGAGTTGAACGTGATGACGCCCCTCATCACCTACGAGCTGCTCTTCTCGGCGGAGATCCTCGCCCGGTTCCTGCCGGTCTTCGCCCGGTCGTGCGTCGACGGGATCACGGCGAACCCGGCGCGGCTCGAGCGCTACCTGTTGTCGTCGACCGCGCTCGCCACGGTCCTCACTCCGAAGCTCGGCTACCTCGAGGTGGCGAAGCTTTTGCACGAGGCCGAGCGGACGGGCCGCCCGGTGAAGGAGCTTCTCGTGGAGAAGAAGCTGCTGACCCCTGCGGAGGTCGAGTCGCTCCTCGGGGCGGCGGCCCTCGCGAAGCTGGCCGAACCCGTCCCTTAAACCCCGGCCCGCGGGGCGCGAACGCTTAAGAGGGACGGGGCTCGGGCCGACGAGGCTCATGGCAACGCTCGAAGAAGCGGCCGTCGCGCTCGGCACTCCGACCTCGGAAGAGTTCCGCCGTGCGGTCGAGGTGCTCGGCAAGGTCGGGCTCACCCAGTACGAGGCGCGCGCCTACATCGCGCTCGTCGCGCGGGGCGTCGGGGACGCGTCGACCGTCGCCAGTGCGGCCGGCATCCCCCGCACCTCCGCCTACAAGGTGATGGAGTCGCTCGCCGCGAAGGGATACGCCCAGGCCGCGGGCGGCAAGCCGATCCTGTTTCGGCCCACGCCCCCGCTCGACGTCGCGGAGACGCTGAAGGGCGCGATCCAGGACGTCTTCGACCAGCTCGCCTCGCTCCACCGGGTCGTCGCGGAGCACGGCGAGCCGCAGCTCGTCTACCTGTTGAGCGGCCGGGAGAAGGTCGTCGGGAAGATCGCCGAGATGCTCGACGCCGCGACCGAGACGTTCATTCTGACGATCGCCCAAGTGAGCGAAGTGCGCGACGAACTCGCGAAGAAGATCCAGAACGCGATCAAGCGCGGGGTCCGCGTCACGTTCGTCACCGCCCCGCTCCAGAAGATACCGGACGGCGTCGAGCACGTTCCGCGGGAGAACCTCCTCGCCGCCGAGGCGCTCGCCGACGGCCGGCACGCCCTCCTCGCCGCGCCCGGGCTCGAAGCGTGCGGGTTCACCGACAACCCGATCCTGACCGCCCATCTGAAGCAGTTCCTCGAAGTGATCCTCGAGCGCGGGCCGTCGCCGGCGAAGTGAGGCCCAGCGCCCCGGATCGGGCAGATCCGCCCGTTCGGGCGTGCGGCCGGCGCCGCGCGCCGGTCGAGCGGGTTCGCGACGCGCTCGCCGAACGGTTCGGCCCGGCGGTCGCGGCGGCGGTCCCGGACGGCTACCAGCGGCTCGGGAGCGTGCTGCTCGTCCGCTTGCCTCCGTCGCTGGAGCCGTACCGGGCGGAGGTCGGCCAAGCGTGGGCGCGCGTTCTCGGGGTGCGGACTGTGGTGACGCCGCGCGGCCCAATCGAGGGGGAGGGTCGGCGGCCCCGTCTCGAGCTGCTCGCCGGGAGCGACACCGTGACGACGGTCGTCGAGCACGGGCTCCGCTACCGGTTCGACGCCGCCCGCCAGATGTTCGCGCAGGGAAATCGGGAGGAACGGCAACGCGCGGGGCGCCTCGTCCGGCCCGGCGAACGGGTCGCCGACCTGTTCGCCGGGATCGGCTACTTCACCCTCCCGATCGCGCGGGCGGCTCGCGCCAGCCGAGTGGTGGCGGTCGAGCGGGAGGCCGACACGTACGGCTGGCTCGTCGAGAACCTCCGATTGAACGGCCTCGCGGATCGGGTCGAACCGATCTTCGGCGACAATCGGACGGTCCCGCTCGACCCGGGCGGCTTCGACCGAATCTTTCTCGGCTACCTGCCGAGCGCGATCCCGTACCTCGACCGGGCGGTCGAGCTCGCGAACCCTGCGCGGGCGTACCTCCACGTCCACACCGTCGCGGACGCCCGAGCGGCCATCGCGAACGCCGAGCGCGAGGTCGGTTCGGCGCTCCGGCCGTTCGGCCCGTTCCGCTCGCTTCGCCTCGAAGGGCGCCTCGTCAAGCCGTACGGGCCCGGCCGCTCCCACTGCGTGGTCGACGTCGAGCTCGCCCGGTAACGGGCGCGTCGCCGCGGCGCTCAGCGCGCGGACGGCGCGGGCGACTGGGCCCGAAGCGCCTCGACGGCGAGCGGGAACGCGGCGGCAAACCGTTCGATGTCGGACGGCGGATTGGAGAACGAGACGCGGACGAACCGGTGGCCGTACGCGAGCGAGACGTACCGGCCCGACCGGACGAAGACGCCGTGGCGGAGCAACAGCTCGCGCTGCAGCTCGTCCGGGTCGAGGCCGGCCCCGCTCACGTCGATCGCGAACATGTTCGCCTGCGACGGGAAGAGCGGAAGGGCCGTCCCGGGAGTGCGGGCGACGACCTCCCGGATCCGCTGTTGGTTCGCGCGGACTTGCTCCCGGACCGCGGGGAACCACTGCGACTTCGTCGAGAGCCCCGCGACGGCCGCGACCTGGGCCAAGATGCTCACGCCGAGGTCGTTCGTGTTGAACCGGGCGATCCGCCGGGCGAGTTCGGGCGGCGCCGCGAACCCCCCGAGCCGGAGGCCCGCCAGCCCGCAGTTCTTCGCCGCCGACCAGAACGTGATGGTCGACTCGGGCGCGAAGTCGAACGCGTTCGCAGGGGCGTCCGCGAAGTCGCGGTAGGTGACGTCGTGGAGCAGGAGG
>JAKAVH010000090.1 GCA_021827545.1 Thermoplasmata archaeon | reverse complement strand
GAAGGGGCTCATGAGCCCGATGTCCTGCACGAACGCGGCATACCACATCAGGTGCGAGGCGATCCGCTGGAACTCCTCGCAGAGCACGCGAAGGTACTGGGCGCGCTCGGGGGGTCGAATATGGAGAGCTTCCTCCGCGGCGAGCATGTAGAGGTGCTCCCAGGCGAGGCCCGCGACGTAGCAGGTCCGGTCCATGAGGGTGATGACCTCGTTGTAGTGCCGGTCCTCGCTGATCTTCTCGATCCCGCGGTGGAGGTAGCCCATCTCGGGGTCGACGTCGAGGATCACCTCGCCCTCGATGCGCACCCTGAGGTTCCAGAGGCCGTGGGTCATGGGGTGCTGGGGCCCCATGTTGATCCACATCTCAGACATGGCGCGCCTTGACCTCCAGCTCCTCGGGCTCGTGGAGCTTGAACGAGCGGAGAAGCGGGTGGAACGCATACCCATCGGGCGTCAGGAGATGCCGCAGGTCGGGGTGATGATCGAACGTGATGTCGACGAGCTCCCACGTTTCGCGCTCGTGCCAGTTCGCGCTCGGCCAGACCGGGGTCGCGGACTCGACGTGGGCGTCGCTCGCGGGAACGTCCGTCGAGAGGACGACGTACTGGCGCGTGTCGTCCGACCAAAGGATGTAGAAAACCTCGCGATGGTCGACCCAGTCGATGCCGCCGACCGTGGAGAGGTGGTGGAACCCGAGCGCGTGGACGCTCCGGAAGACGTCGAGCGCGGCCTCCCGGCGGAAGCGGACCCGCCCGGCAGTGTCGGGGAACGCTTCGACGGATGTGATGCGGTCGCCGAGGGACGGGCGGAGGGTGCGCTCCAGTTCGTCGGTCTGCACGTCGCTCCTCTTCGTCCCTGCCCGGCAGACCAGGCGTCTACTCCTTGCGCTCGCGGATCAGCGTTTCCAGCCGGAGGATCCCGTCCAGCATCGCCTCCGGACGTGGCGGACAGCCGGCGATGTAGACATCGACCGGCACGAGCTTGTCCACGCCCGGCACGACCGAGTAAGCCGTGCGGAACGGGCCGCCGCCGGTGGCGCAGTTGCCCATCGCGATGACCCACTTCGGCTCGGGCATCTGCTCGTAGAGGGTGATGAGCTTGTGCGCGACCTTCCAGGTCACCGTGCCGTTCACGATCATGAGGTCGCACTGCCGGGGCGAAGAGCGGGGGACCACGCCGAACCGCTCGGCGTCCCACCGGGCACCAAAGGCAGCGGCGAACTCGATCGCGCAGCAGGCGAGCCCCCAGTGGAGCGGAAAGAGCGAATTGCGCCCCGCCCAGTTGAAGACCGGCCGGATGAGCTTCGATTGTCCCTGCTCCGCGATCAGGTCGGTGAGCGCCTCCTTCGCGGCCGGGATGAACTCCTTCACCCGGAGCGCCTCGATCTCCACGAACGGGACCGCCGGCTGCCCGGCCATCAGGAGGTCCCCATCCGCCCGGAACGACTCGGGCTGGGTCGCCGACCTCGCGAGCCGCGGCGCGGACGCGGGGGTCGTCACACGACCCACCTCTTCTCGCCGCTGAGCGCGTAGTAGATGCCCGCGATCGCGAGCCCGGTGAAGGCGGTCGCGATAAAGATCGGGTACCAGCCCGAGTTGACGCCCCGGAACGTGAGTCCCCAGAGCGCGAGGATAAAGCCGAGGACATCGACGGCGACGAAGACGATCGCGAAGGTGTAGTGCTGCGTCGGGAAGTCGATCTGGGCCTCGCCCTCGGCCTCCTCCCCACACTCGTAGGTCGTGAGCTGCAGGTACGACTTCCGCCGCTTCGCACCCAGCATCCGGTTCGCCGCGAGCGAACCGCCTCCGAAGACGGCGGCGATGAGGGCGAATACCAGGAAGGTCGTGACCCCCGCGTCCATGGTCGGTACCGTGCGGCCGTCCGCGCAGGTCTTGCGACCCTCCCGCGTTATTTAACCTCAACTTGGGGAGCCCTCCTCCTGAGGGGAGAATCACGTCGGGGACGCGCGGGCCGGGCGTCCGGACGGCTATAAGATGGCTCGGATACCCGCCGACCGAATGCGCGACGACAGCCTGCGCCGCCCAGTGACCCTTCGGGGAAAGTGGGTTCAGCTCGTCCCGCTGGACGCGTCCCTGGCCGACGCGCTCTACGAGGCCGGAAAGGACCCGGAGGTGGGGCGGTACGTGCTCGAGGGTCCGGGTCCCGAACGCGCGTCCATGGACCGGCTCATCGAGCGGCTGCTCCGGCGGCAGGAGGAGGGTACCGATCTTCCGTTCGCCACCTTCCGCGTCGCCGACGGGCGACCGATCGGGATGACCCGATACCTCCACATCGATCGGCCGAACGAGCAGGTCGAGGTGGGGGGAACGTGGCTCGACCGACGATGCTGGCGCACCCCGTACAACACCGAGGCGAAGTTCCTGCTCTTCCGCCACGCCTTCGAGGTCGAAGGGCTGCACCGGGTCTACCTCAAGACCGACCTGCGCAACGAGCGCAGCCAGCGGGCGATCGAGCGGATCGGGGCGCTGCGGGAGGCCGTGCTGCGCGAGCATCTTCTCTTGACGAGCGGCGAGTACCGCTCCTCCGTCTTTTACAGCATCCTGGCGGCCGAGTGGCCCCGGGTGAAACTCGGGCTCGAGCAGAAACTGAGCCGTCCGTGGAGCGCGCCCTCCCTAGCGGAGATCCCGCCGGACGGGAGTCCTCCGCTCGGCCGGTCACCGCAAACGTGACCGCGCGCGGCTTTCGACCTCCCGTGACCCTGCGCGGGCGGTACGTCAACCTGGAACCGCTCTCGGCGGCGGACGTCCCCGGCCTGGCGCGGGCAGGTCGGGATCCCGACGTGTGGCGGCTGCTGCGGATCGGCCCGGCGCGCACCGAGCCCGAGATGGCCGAACTGGTCGACCAGTTCCTGTCCGCGCAAGCGAACGGGACCCTGCTCCCCTTCGTGGTGCGTGAGCCCTCCGGGCGTCCGGTGGGGATGTTCCGCTACTTCGATATCGATCGCGAGCACCGCTCGGTCGAGATCGGTACCTGGCTCGACCCCGTGGTGTGGAGGACCCCGGTCAACACCGAGGTGAAGTACCTTGGGCTTCGGCATGCCTTCGAAGCGGAGTCGGTCCATCGTGTGCAGCTGCGCACCGACGCGCGGAACGTACGGTCGCAGGCCGCGATCGCCCGGCTCGGCGCGGTCCGGGAAGGAGAGCACCGGGAGCACTACCGGCTGCGGGACGGAAGCTTTCGTACCTCAATCATCTACAGCATCCTCGCGTCGGAGTGGCCGATGGTCCGTCGGTCCCTCGAGGAAAGGCTGGCCCGACCCTGGAACCGATGAGATAGATCCTTCCCTGCCGCGTCGGCGACCAACGGCGGGACGTCTCGGGTGCCCCCCCGGACGCGTCCGCGGCACCGGGGTCAGGCGCCTTTCGGACCGGAGCGGAAGTTCGGTTTCCGCTTCTCCCGGAACGCTCGGATCCCTTCGGGGAGCTCCTCGCGGCGCGCCGCTTCGACCGCGGCCCGTCGCTCGAGCATCATCTGGGATTCTGCGCTCTCGCGGAAGGCGGCGTGGAGGAGCCGCTTCGTCGCACCGTAGGCGAACGTCGGGCCGTCCGCGAGCTCCGTCGTCCGCTCGAGGGCGCGGCGAAGGAGGTCGGCCGCGGGCACGATCTCGTGGAGGAGGCCGAGCTCCCGCGCGCGGGCGGCCGGAAGGCGGGTCGTAGAGAAGAGGAGCTCCTGCGCGAGCCCGATGCCAAGGTAATGGGGAAGGAAGTAGGTGAGGCCCCCGTCGGGGACCGCGCCCAGGCTCGGGAACGCCGGCACGAGCGTCGCCTCCTCCGCAGCGATCCGCCAGTCGGCCGCGAGCGCGAGCGAGAGGCCGCCTCCCGCCGCGACCCCCGGCAGCGCGGCGACCACCGGCTTCGGCATCCCGAGCACCTCCCCGATCGCCCGCTCCATCTCCCCGGTCAGGGCATGGAACAGCTCGGGCAGATCGCCCCGATCGAGCGACTCGTTCATGACGCCGACGTCGCCGCCGGCCGAGAACGCCGAGCCGGCGCCGGTCAGGAGAACCGCCCGGACGGCACGGTCGGTGGCCACGGTTTCGAGCGTGGTCCGGAGCGCCCGCATGGAGGCGACGTCCAGAGCGTTCCTCCGCTCAGGGCGGTCGATCGTCACGACCTCGACGTTGCCGCGGCGCTCGATACGGATCGGCTCCATCGGTGGACGGCACCGGTGGTCGGGGACTTAAGGAGCCCCCTTCGCACGTCGTGACGGTTCTAGGAGGAGGGCGCCGGGGGCCGACGCCGGGCGTCGGTCGAGGGCGGCGGGCTCGCCGGGGGTGGCGCCCCGGGACCGGGCGCCGTCGACGCGGGCGGGGGGCGGCTCGAGGGAGGTGGTGCGATCTCGTCGGCCGCCGGAAGGACGGGCATCGACGCGGTCTTCGTCCCCTTGCCG
>JAKAVH010000056.1 GCA_021827545.1 Thermoplasmata archaeon | reverse complement strand
GTGAAGCAGTCGTGGATCTCGGCCAGGTCGAGGTCGCGGACGGTGATCCCCGCACGACCGAGCGCCTCGCGGGCCGCGTGCTTGAGTCCGACCCAGTCGGTGAGCGAACCGGCGTTCGCGAGGTTGTGGAAGTCGGAATACTGGCCCGTTCCCCGGACCCAGACCGGGGTATCGGTGAAACGGGAGGCGAACTCCTCTCCGACCAGGAGGACCGCCGCGGCTCCGTCGGTCATCGACGAGCAGTCGCCGAGCCGCAGCGGCGGCGCGACGAGGGGCAGCCGCAGCAGCTTGTCGCGGGTGAACGACTTCGCGTAGAACTGGGCCGTCGGGTTCGTGTTCGCGAAGCGGTGGTTCTTCTCCGAGACCGCCGCGAGCTGCTCTTCGGTCGTGCCGTACTCGAGCATGTGGCGCTGCGCCACCATCGCGAAGAACGGGGGCGCGGTCGCGCCGTGCGGCCCGTCCCAGGGGCGGTCCATGACGCACCCCATCGCGGAGTTCGCCTCGGCCATCGAGGGGAGGTTCATCTTCTCGACCCCGACGGCGACCGCGATGTCGGAGAGGCCCGCAGCGATCGCCGCGTACGCGGAGCGGATCGCCGACTGGCCCGACGCACAGGCGAGCTCGGTCCGCTGGAGGATGCGACGGGGGCGCAAACCCATCTGCTCGGCGGCGAGCGGCGCGACGTGCGACTGGAAGGCAAAGCGCTCGGGTTCGGCCGCACCCACGAACAAGGAGTCGCACTCGTCGGCCCGGAGCTCGGGGATGGCGCGAAAGAGGGCGGCGCCGGCCTCCTGCGCCATCTCGGCCCAGGTCGTGGGTCGCACGCCGAAACGGGTCGTGGCCCCGCCGACCAGGGCGACCGCGCGTCCGCTCACGAGCGCACCGCCCGGACCGCGTCGGCGACGCGGTCTCCCGCCGCGCTGGTCGTAACGGACCCGCCCTGGTCGTACGTGCGGGCCGTCCCGTTCGCGAGCACCGAGGCGAGGGCCGACTCGAGGCGGTCCCCCTGCCGCGCGAGCCGGGGATCCGCGTGCCGTTCCGAGAGCCAGCGAAGCATCTGCACGATCGCGAAGAACGTGGCGAACGGATTCGCCCGGTTGTGCCCCGCGTGCTTCGGGGCGCTCCCGTGGACGGGCTCGAACAGGCCATGGTCGCGGCCGAGGTTCGCCCCCGAGGCGAACCCCATGCCGCCCTGGAGGACCGCCGCGAGGTCCGTGATGATGTCGCCCATCATGTTGGTCGCCACCACCACATCGAAGCGTTCGGGGTCGCGCACGAGCCACTGGGTGAACGCGTCCACGTACGCGTAGTCCCGCTCGATCTCCGGGTACTCCGCGCCCACCCGGTCGAACGTCTCGCGGAAGAACCGGCACCCCTCGAGGACGTTCGACTTGTCGACGCACGTGAGCCGCTTACGGCCGTCCTGGGGCGCCCCGTGCGGGCGGGCGCGCGCGAGTTCGAAGGCGGCGCGGACGATCCGCTCGGAGCCCTTGCGCGTGACGACACGCGTGTCGATCGCCACCTCCGTCTCGCCGGCCCGGGAGAGACGTCCCCGCGCGGGCGTGTAGAGGTCCTCGGTGTTCTCCCGGACGATCACAAGGTCGACGTTTCGGGGAGCCCAAACCTCCCGGAACGTGCCGCTGATCCGGTGGCGCACGCCGGGATAGAGCTTGCACGGCCGGACGTTCGCGAAGAGGTCGAGCCGCTCGCGCAGCCCGAGAACGAGCGCCCGGCCGGCGAGGTCCCCGTTGGGCAGCGTGGCGCCCGGCCAGCCGACGGCCCCGAGAAGGATCGCGTCCGCCTTCTCCGCGGCGGCCTTCGCTTCGGGCTCCCACTCGCGGCCGGTCGCGAGGTAGTACTGGCCACCGCCCGGGTACTCGGTCAGGTGCCAGGGCGCCGGCCCGCCTTCCGCGAGCGCGGCGAGCACCTTGGTCCCCTCCCGAACGACCTCGGGCCCGGTGCCGTCGCCGGCGAAGACGGCGATCGAGTATCCCGAGTCCTTCATGAGGACCCGCGCGGGCCGGCGCGGGCGGCGAGCTCGCGCCGGACCTTCTCCACGAGCCCCCCCGCCTCGAGGAGCTCGAGGAGGTGGTGGGGGAGCGGTGGGAACGGAACGGAGGCCCCCGTCCGGGCGTTCGCGATCCGGCCCGCCCGCATTTCGATCCGAGCGACGTCGCCCGTCTCGAAGATCGCCCGGACGCCGCGGGCCTCGATGGTCGGGATGCCGAGATTGATCGCGTTGCGGTAGAAGATCCGGGCGAACGAGTCGGCCACGACCGCGCCGACGCCGATCGCCCGCATCGCCTGGGGAGCGTGTTCGCGGCTCGACCCCGAGCCGAAGTTCTCGCCCGCGACCAGGATGTCGCCGGGCCGCGCGCGGGTCGCGAACTCGGGGAGTGCGATCTCCAGAACGTGCTTCTTGAGCTCGTTCGGGTCGATGATCGTGAGGTACTTGCCCGAGATGATCTGGTCGGTATCGACGTCGCGGCCGAGGGCCCAGACCCGCCCTTCGATGAGCTCCTGCATCGTGATCCGGCCCCCTTACATGTACTCCCGAGGGTCCGCAATCTCGCCCCGGATCGCGGTCGCGACGACGGCGGCGGGCGACATGAGGTAGATCCGGGCCTCCTTCGCGCCCATGCGGCCGGGGAAGTTGCGGTTGGACGACGACGCACAGACCTCGTCCGGCGCCAGGATGCCCATGTTCCCCCCGAAGCAGGCGGAGCAGCTCGAGCTGGTGAATACCGCTCCGGCCTCGGTGAACGTCTCGATGATCCCCTCGCGAAGACACTGCTCGTAGATCCGGGTCGATGCCGGTGAGACGATGAATCGCACCCCCTTCGCGACCTTCTGACCTTTCATGAGCGCCGCGCCTTCCCTCAGGTCCTCGATGCGCGCGTTCGTGCACGACCCGAGGAACACCTGGTCGACCTTCACGTGCTCCCGGGCCACGTCGGGCAGCGGCCGCACGTTGTCGGGCGAATAGGGGCAGGCGACCATCGGCGGCATCTCGTCCACCCGGATGTCGATCGTCCGCTCGTACCGGGCGTCCCCGTCCGGGTACATCGGATGCATGGCGTGCTTTGCGATCGGGGCCAGGTAGTCGAACGTCGTCTGGTCGGGGGCGACGACTCCCGTCTTCGCCCCCATCTCGGTCGTCATGTTGCAAATCGTGAACCGCTCGGGCATCGAGAGACGCTCGATCGTCGCTCCCGAATACTCGACCGCCCGGTACGCGGCCCCCGTCGTGCGGACCTCCCCGAGGATCCGAAGGACGAGGTCCTTCGCGGTGACCCCCGGACCCAGGCGGCCGTCGACGCGAATGCGAACGGTCTCGGGGACCTTGAGCCAGAGACGTCCCAGGGCGAGGACCGCGGCCATCTCGGTCGGGCCGATCCCCGTCGCTACGGCGCCCATCGCGCCGAGCATGTTTGTGTGGGAGTCCGTCCCGACCGCAAGGTCCCCCGGAACGACCCAACCGTTCTCCGCGAGGATCTGATGGCAGATTCCGTGTCGCCCGACGTCGTAGAAGTGCGGCAGTCCGGTCTCCGCGGCGAACTTGCGCAGGATGCGGTGGAGGACCGCCGCGCCTTCCGTAGAGGCCGGCACCCAGTGATCGATCGCGATCACGACGCGTTCGGGGTCCCAGACCGAGGTCGCTCCCATCTCGTGGAACGGACCGACGGTCTGGGCGCCCTGTTCGTGCATCATCGCGAGGTCGACGGACCCTTCCACGATCTCTCCCGGCGTCACCGTTTCCTGTCCGGAGGCCCGGGCGAGGACTTTCTCGACCAGGGTCGCCCCGTGGCCCCGCGTGCTCGGCGTCATGAATTGCCCGTCCGGATCCCCACCGCCGCGACCATCGCCCAGAACTCGTCGTCGGAGATGCCGGGCCGTTCGAACAGCGCGCGGTAGTCGCGGAGGAACCGACCGAGGTCGGTCTTGGAGCGGGATTCGGTCTCGGTCTTGACGCGCCGCAGGAGCTCGAGGAGGAGGGGGTCGGCGGCCGTGATCCCGCGTTCTTTGAGCTTCTCGACGAGCGCGGCCTTGCCGGTGTGCTTGCCGAGGATCATCTGGCGGCGGCGGCCCACCGTTTCGGGCTGCATCGGCTCGTACGTCAGCGTGTGGGCGAGGATCCCGTGGGTATGTATCCCGGCTTCGTGGGAGAAGGCGTTGTACCCGACCAGCGCTTTGTTCGCCGCCACGGGTACGCCCGAGCGCTCCTCGACGAGCCGGGAGAGCTCATGGAGCCGCTCCGTCCGTATCCCCGTCGAGACGCCGTAAAGCGCCTCGAGGTCGAGCACGACCTCCTCGAGCGAGGCGTTGCCCGCCCGCTCCCCGATCCCGTTGACGCAGACCTGCGGCGCTCGGGCCCCGCATTCGACGGCCGTGAGCGTGTTGGCGGTCGCGAGACCGAAGTC
>JAKAVH010000089.1 GCA_021827545.1 Thermoplasmata archaeon | reverse complement strand
GCCGTTCGCGAGGTCGTTCCCGTGGCCGAGGCTCGCGCGAGCCTCGAGAGGGCGGGGGCGGCCTGGTGGACCGCGACCAGCGACCGGGGCCTGGTCGGAGCGGCCGCGGCCGTCGCCTGGCCGGGTCGCCATTCCACGTGGGAACTGACCAGCTACCGAGAGCCGGCGCGCCTCCTCCGTCCGCGCGAGATCGACGGCGAGAGCGTGCGTCAGATCGCGCGCGAGATCCCGACCCTCTTCCTCTGCGACGACCCCCGGACCCGACGCCTGCTCGTGGCCCCCCACACGTCCTGTCCGATCCTCTTCGGTCTTCGCGGGACCCGTCCCGCCGACCTCCTCCGGGCCCGCCGGCGGGTGAGCTCGGAGCCGGTCGATCGTTGGGTCCTCTTCCGCACGAACCAGGGCACGGGCGACCATCTCGTGCGCCGCAACGCCGCCGGGCTCGGTCCGTTCCTGTCCGCCCGCATCGTCGGGACCGTCGCTCGGCCGCCCACGACGCTCCGCGGGGGACACGTCCGGCTCGTCGTCACCGACGACGAGAGAACCGAACTCGAGTGCGTCGCGTTCGAGCCGACCAAGACGCTTCCCCGGGTCGCTCGCACCCTGGTCGTCGGCGACCGCGTCGAAGTCTGGGGCGGCCGAGGGGAAAAGCCGACCTTGCGGCTCGAGGGCCTGCGCCTGCTGCGCCTGCGGCCCCGCCACACGCGGCCGACCGCCCCGGCCTGCCCCGGCTGCCGCCGTCGAGCCGGGTCGCTCGGAGCGGGTCGCGGATACCGGTGCCCCGCCTGCCGCCGCCGCTGGCCGCCCGAAGCGGCGGTCCGGGAGCGCGCGCGGCCGGTCTACCCCGTGGGCGAGTACCACCCTACCCCCTCCGCCCGGCGGCATCTCGCCCCGCGGGGCCCCGAGCCGTAGGCCGCGAGCCGTACGAGAGAGCTTTTGAGCCGTCCTACCGTGGAGAGCCGAGGAACCCCCGACGATGGTCGGACCCCGCATCAAGACCGCCGTCCTCTTTGCGGTCATCATCGGCCTCTTCGTGGTCATCGGAACGCTCGTCGGACAGTACCTCTTCCAGTCGTGGCTCGCGGGGCTCGTCGTCTTTCTGGGCCTCTCGCTCGTCCTCAACCTCGTGAGCTACTTCGCGGCCGACCGGATCGTCCTCTGGTCGACCCGCGCGAAGATCGTCTCCGCATCCGAAGCCCCGCGCCTCGCGAGGGCCGTGGCGGAACTCGCCCCCAAGTTCGGGCTGGTCACCCCCCGTCTCGCGATCGTCCCGACCCAGACCCCGAACGCGTTCGCGACCGGCCGCGACGAGCGGCACGCGATCGTCGCCGCGACCGAGGGCCTGCTGAGGCTGGTCGACGACCGCGAGCTGAAGGCGGTGCTCGCGCACGAGCTGGCGCACGTCCGGGACCGGGACGTGCTGTTGATGACGTTCGCCGCGACCCTCGCGGGCGCGATCGGCTACGCCGCCCAGATCGTGATCTTCTCGATGCTCTTTGGCGGGAACGGGAACCGAAACGGGGTCAACCCGTTCCTGCTCCTGGTCGCCGCCGTTACCGCCCCGATCGCCGCGATGACGATCCAGCTCGCGATCTCGCGGTCGCGGGAGTTCCGCGCGGACCAGGTCGGCGCGACGATCGGAGGCGACCCCGAAGCGCTCGCGAGCGCGCTCGAGAAGCTCGAGGTCATGAACCTCCGCCGGCCGCTGAACGTCGGTTCGCCGGCGCAGTCGAGCCTCTATATCGTCAATCCCTTCCGGGGCGTGACGTTCGCCTCGCTCTTCTCTACGCACCCGCCGACCGCCGAGCGGATCCGCCGGCTAAGGGCGATGCGACCGAACTACACCTACCGCGTCGACGTGCGGGGCCCGGCGGCCCGCGCCGGCGCGTCGGACCGGGCGGCGCGAAGCTAGACGGGGCGGTCGATGGTGGGATGCCCGGCGTGTGGGACCGAAGTCCCCGGCGCCGCCGCCGACTGTCCCCACTGCCATCTGTCCACCGGCCTCTTTGACGCGGTCCGGGACGCGGCCGGTCCGGGGGAGTCGCAGGACCCCGCGTACTTGCGGACGATCGGCGAACTTCTCGCGTCGGTCGACCTTTCGACGGCCCCCGAGCCCGTTCCCGACCGACCGCGAGGCCTTCTGAGCCGGCCGGCTCGCTTCCCCTCCCTTCCACCGACCGAAGCCCCGACGCGGGCGTCGGTCCGTTCCGCGTCCGTGACCCCGATGACCGACCTACCGGCGCTTCCCGGCGCCGGCACGGCGATCGAGCTCAAGCGCCGGATCGAGGAGTACTTCCAGATCGGGCGTCGCCTCGGCCTCGATTTCACCGACTTCGAGGGCCGGTCGGGCGCGGCCGCCCTCGTGAACGATACCCCATCGCTCGAGGTCCTCGCCCGCGAGATGTTCGTCCACATCGCGAGCGTGGTCGCCGAGGAGTACGAGGGGACGCTCGCACGGCGCAACGAACTCGCCCAGCTCGTCCCGGTCCCGAGCGCGGACGTCGAGCTCGAGGCGATCCGACGCGCGATCGCGGTCGGCGACATGAGCGGCGCGCAGCGCCGCCTCGTCCATGTCCGCGACGAGCTCGGGCGACTCGAGGAGGAGTGGGAGGTCGGTCGGATCCTCGTCACCGAGTGCGACCTCCTCGTCCAGACCCTCCGCGGCTTGGGCGGTGACCCGGCGCCTGCGACCGGACCGCTCGAGGAGGGGCGACGGTGCTTCGGCGAAGGACGGCGGACCGACGCGGAGCGACTCCTGGCCCGGGCGGCGGTCGCGCTCTGGACCCTGCTCGAGCCGAGGTTCTTTGCCGACCTCAAGCGGCTGCGCGACCGGCTTGTCGAGATGCGGGGGAGCGGAGCGGACGTCGCGCCGGCGGTCCGGGAGCTCAAGAAGGTCGCGGAGGAGCTGCGGCAACGCAACTTCGTCGGGACCGTGGTCGCCTATCGCCGCCTACGGTCGTTCGTGGAGGGGATCTCGCCAACGGAGGAGCTCGGTCCTCCCGAACTCGCGGGGACCCTGCGTTCGTCGCCCCCGGCGTAGCCGGCGGCGGTCGATCGATCGCCCGACCGGAACGTCCGGACCCGTTCGGTGACGGACCGGGGCCTGCGGGGGGGACGAGGCGCGCGCACGGTCAAATACTTCCCCGAGGGTCCCCGGCGCGTGCCGTTCCAGGTCCTCCGGGGGTTCCGCGACTACCCCCCGCCCGACGCGGGCGCTCGGTCCGAGATCCGGCGACGGATGCGCGTGGTGGCCCGCCGAGCCGGGTACACGGAGCTCGAGGCGCCGTGCGTCGAGAGCTTCGAACTCTACCAGGTGAAGAGCGGGGAGGGGATCGCGGCCGAGACCTGGCTCTTCCGGGACAAGGGGAACCGCGCCGTCGCGCTCGTCTCCCAAACGACCCCCTCCCTCGCCCGGATCTTCACCGACCGTGCGAAAGCGGAACCGATGCCGGTGAAGTGGTTCACGCTCCAGAAGGTCTGGCGCTACGAGGAGCCCCAGGCGGGTCGTACCCGCGAGTTCCTCCAGTTCAACCTCGACATCCTGGGGGTCCCGGGGGTCGAGGCGGAGACGGACCTCCTCGCGACGGCCGCGCTCGTGCTCGACGAGGTCGGGGCGAGCGGCCTCTACGCGTTCCGCGTCAGCGATCGGGCGATCGCCGAGGGCCTCGGTCGGCTCTACGGGGCGCGCGACATGACCCGGTTCTTCCGGGCGGTCGACCGCTACCACAAGATCCCCCCGGCCGAATTCGAGGGAGAGCTGGGGGCGGCGGGGATCCCGGCGGACCGCGTGGGGGAGCTCGAAGCGTTCTTCGAGAGCGTGGGACAGGGGGTCGCGCCGGACGCGCTCGCGGGGTTCCTCGATGCCCTCGGGACCCGGGGGCTCGACGAGGCGGCCCGCGCCGGTCTCGAGCGGGTCCGGGCCCTCTTCGCGCTCCTCGACCGCGCCGGGCTGTCGGACCGCGTCGTCTTCGACCCGACGGTCGTGCGCGGCCTCGCCTACTACACGTCCACCGTCTTCGAGGCGTACGCGCGCGACGGTGACGGACGGGCGATCTTCGGCGGCGGCCGGTACGACCACCTCATCGAGCTGTTCGAGGGCCCCCCCACGCCCGCCGCCGGTCTCGCGATCGGCGACCAGACCCTCGAGATCCTCCTGCGCGGCCACGGCCGGTGGCCCGAAGGGGAGCCGCCCATCGACACCTACGTCGTCGTGGTCGACCCGACCCAGCGGCCGGAAGCGGTCGAGATCGTCCAAGAGCTTCGACGCGCCGGCGTGAGCGCCGATTGCGACCTGCTCTCCCGGTCGATGTCGCGCCAGCTCAGGGAGGCGGCGCGCCGGCGGAGCCGTCGAGCTCTGATCGTGGGCCTGAAGGAGGCGGCGCCGGGGACGGTGGTCGAGCGAGATCTCGCGACGGGCGAGCAGCGTGAGGTCGCTCGGTCCTC
>JAKAVH010000205.1 GCA_021827545.1 Thermoplasmata archaeon | reverse complement strand
GGCGCCGGCCCGGGCGCGGGGCATCCTTCGCGATCCCCTCGAGACGCAAGAGAAGGAAGCGGCGACACCAGAGCCCGACCGTGTTGGGCCGGGTCGTGAGTTCCTCCGCAATCTCTTGGTTCGCCTTGCCCTCGGCCGCCCGAAGGACGATACGGGCCCGAAGGACCAACCGCTGGGGAGTCGAGCGGCCGCGCGACCAGGTCTCGAGCTGGGTACGCTCCTCGGGACTGAGCTCCAGCGGCGGGGCGACACGCATGCCCACCGCAAGGAAGAGGAGGAACTTATACTATCGCCTAATAGTGTAGCACTCCACTAGCGGGGCCGGTCACGGCGCGCGCGGGCCGAACGACTCGCGCTAGTCCCCTTGAGAGAATCGCAGGTCCGTCAGGGGTCGCCTCCCTCCCCCAGGCGATAGGTAAGCCTCGGGTCCCCCCCTCGAGTCCCTCCGACTAGGACGAGCCGGCACTCCGAGTTCCCCCGGGCCGGTTAGACACGATATCGGGGATGCGTCGCCCGGTACGGCCGCTTTCCCGAATGAGACTCCACGCGCGCGGGGCCGGCCGGACCTCGCAGACGAGGGACGTGAAGCACTTTACCCACGACCGTCACCGAAGTCCTGCAGACCGAATGCGGAGCACAGAATGACGAGGCGTGACAACGGGGGAGGGTCTGAGTCCGATCAGACCTCGGTCGGTGGCATCCCCCACCGGGACCTCCTCCGGCCGAGCGATCGGGCGCGACTACCGGTGAAGTGATCGCGCCTGCGATACCTGCACCGCTAAGAAAAGAGATGGTGGAAGGGGTTCCGGGGCCCGCGCGTAGGCCCCGGCTCCGCGGGCTCTTCGCTCGTCTACGCGGCCACTCCGTTGCCGCTCATCTGGTACCAGACGATGTCGGCAATGCCACCCGAGAGGATCAGGTTGGTGTTCACGCTCGAGGGGTTGATCCACGGCGCGTAGGTGAAGACCGCGTTCGTTTGGCCGTCCGGCACGTTGAACCCCATCAGGGTGAAGATCGCGTCGGAGAGCTGGTACTCCTGGGTCGACTGCGCCAGGTTCGCGTTCGAGTTCGCATCGTGGACCATGGCCACCGTGAGGTTGTAGACGACACCCTGGCAATCCGTCGGGATCATCGACACCGAGGCCCAGTAGGTCTCGTTCGCGAGCGTGGCGCCCGAGTTGACGCAACTCGCCGAGTTGTAGTTCCCGCCGAACTGCTGCTGGCTCAACGTCTCGTAGTAGGCGTTCGGACCCGAGTACGTCCCATCCGGCAGCAGCATCGGGATCGCGAAGTCCCACGGACTCGCATAGTCCGCGGCCCACGCGAGAACCCAGAAGTCGAGCGCAGTCTGGCCCGGCGCCGCGATGTTCGCACCAAGCTGGCTGAACGACAGATCGAAGGTGGTCGGCTGGATCACGCCACCCGACAGCGTCGAGATCAGGGGGATCCAGATCTTGAACGTCGCGTCGAGCGTCGTCGCCCCGATCTCGCCGATCAACGGGAAGATCAGCGGGTTCGAGGCAGTGTAGCCGCCCGCGCCGAACTGCGGGTCGTACACCGGCGACGAGGGGTTGGTGATCTGCGCCCACCACCACGCCGCGGAGTGGTTCTGGTTCGGGTTCGTCGACGGGTTCTCGAACTGCCCAGTACTCGTGTTGTAGTTCGGGAACTGGCTAAGCACCGCCGTGTTGCCGTTCGGGTAGATGTTCCCGAGGTACTGTGGGAAGTATCCCGCGTAGGTCGAGGCGAAGTTCAGCCCGAGCACGGTGTTCAGTGTGTTCTGGACCGTCGCGTACGGGAACGATGCCGCGAGGAAGTCCCGGAGACCCACGTAGGCAAACGTGTTCGCCTGGATGTTCGTCGACTGCGGATCGATCAACTTCAGGCCAGGGACGTTGATCTGCAGGTTCGGCATCATGAACGCGATGTCGGTCGTGGGTGCCTGCAGGATCCCAATCAGTCCCTTCTGCTGCAGCGCGATCTCGGTCGACGCGTGGGACGTAAAGATCCCCGCCACGTCGGCGAAGCCCGCCTGGTAGTCAGCGATGGACTGCTGGTCCGACAGAAGCCACTGGACGTTCACCGTGTTCGCGTAGGTCCCGGGCGCCGGCTGGCAGGCGGGGTTGCCCGCACATCCCACCGGCTGCACGTAGTAGGGGTTCGCCTTCATCGTGTAGCCGATCGAGAAGCTCGCGCTCACGAGGTAGAACGGACCGCTACCCGCCGCCACTGTCCGGGTCTGCGGGGTCGCCGCCGGGTAGTTCGACCCGGCGGAGATCTCCGCCGCGTCGTAGGCCGTCGACGAGAGGCCCGCGACGTACGACCGCCACGCGGTCGAGTTCGTGGTCGTAAACCCGCCCGGAAGCTTGCACGCCTGGTTCGCGCCCGCCGAGGTCCAGCCCGGAAGTCCCGCGCCCAGCCCGACGTAGTAGCTGCACTCTTCCACCGAGCCGCCGAGCGGGTCGGTGATCAGTTGCAGGAAGTTCGGCCAGGCGAGACCGCCGCCCCACACGTTGAAGGTGATGCAGCCGTTCTCGCTCATCGCCGTCGCCGGACAGTACTGGGAGTCGTTGACCAGCATCGACCCGAGGATGTTCTGCGGGGTGTTGTTGTACGGGGAGTGGAGGCCGCCGTCCCAGGCCGGGTTTCCGTTCGGCAGGAGCGACTGCGCGAGGATCCAGCCGTTGTAGTAGCCCGGTCCGGGCACGGTCGAGTAGGCGATCGCGCGCGCGACCGAGAACATCACGTCCGAGGGATAGACCGGCTGCGGCTGGCCTGTGGTCGGGTCGTAGAACCGCGCGTGCGGGTCGATCGGGAACGTCCAGTACTCGGGTCCACCGACCGCCGTGTTGTTCACCACCAGGTCGTTCCCGTAGAGCGAGGTGCACTGCGGGCTCCCCGGCACACAGGTCGAGAGCGTCGGCACGTAGCTCTGGTAGTTGGCGCCGACCTGGGTCCCGTTGTAGCTGACCAGGGTCTGGAAGACGTTCATGATCGGTTCGTCACCGACGGTGTCGTAGTCGTACGCCGGGTCGGTTCCGCCGATCGGAGGACCGCCGACCTCTACGGCATCGATCTGGCCCGGGTGGGGGCTCTTCGCGGTCGGAGCCGCACAGAGCGAGCACGAGGGAACCAGCGCGTTCGCCGCCAGCACGTCCACCGACCAGGTATAGTCCTGGTAGAGGGTCGCGGTCGAGTTGGCCGTCGGACCCTTCATGGTGATCGTGTAGAAGCCGGGGTTCGAGAAGGTGTAGGTGGCGCTCACCGAGGTGGCCGACGACTTGAGTCCGGACTGGGTGCCCCCGGAGGACGAGAGGGAGGGAGCTCCCGGGGTCCAGCCGGCAGCGGACGGCATCACCGTGTAGGTGGCGCTCACATTGACCGACCCTCCCGCGGCGACCCATGGGTAGACTCCGCCGGTGGCGTTCGTGAAGGTCGTCACGAGGGTCGGGAAGTAGCCGAAGGTCAGGTTGGTGAGCGACTGGGTCACACGGATCGGGAAGTAGCTGTTCGTCCCGGTGTGGGTGACTCCGCCGACGACGGCGGTCGCGTTGATGAGGTAGGTTCCCAACTGACCATAATAGTGGGTAAAGGTACCGGTGCTCTGGGTCGTGGTGGTCCCATCGCCCCAGGCCACGTTGAAGCTGCTCGCGATCTCACCGCCGGTCAGGCTGACCGTCATGGGCAGAGGAGAGCCCACGGCGACCGAGGCGGTGGTCTGGCCGTACCCCGGAGTGTACGGGGTATACAGCTTCACGTCGTTCAAGGTTGTCGGGGGCGCGCAGATCGAAGCCGGCTGACAGCTCGACTTCGTCGTCGTGCCGGAACCGGAAATGCTGCTCAGGGCACCATATCCACCCGCTCCGACCACGACGATAACCACGATGAGGACTACGATGGCCACCATCGAGGACATGCCCCGACGATTCGACCGAAGCCCTACATTCGGCGTTCGCTCTTCGTTCGACGACATAGTTCACAGCTCCCCTAAGGGAGTCGGGAAAGCGAGACGGGGGGGAGTATATATACCCTAGCTAGACCCTGACGCGACCGGACCCCTCGGTCGAGCGCGGACGGGGGAAAATGCGGGGACGGCGAGCGGGCCTCGCGTCGGCCCGACCGGCCGACCGACGCATGAAATATACCCCGACGCTGACCGGCCTCCGTGACCCCCCGGAACCTCTCCCGACGCATCGCCCCCTCCCTCCTCAGCGCCGACTTTGCCAACCTGCAAGCCGCCGTCGAGCTCGCCGAGCGCGCGGGGGCCGATGCCTTTCACTTGGACGTGATGGACGGACACTTCGTCCCGAACATCTCGTTCGGACCCGCGCTCGTCGCGGCCGTCCGGGCCCACACCCGTCTCCCGCTCGACGTGCATCTCATGGTCGACGATCCTCTCGCGCACGTGGCGGCGCTCGGGAAGGCCGGAGGCGACACGCTGGTCTTCCACCTCGAGTCCC
>JAKAVH010000159.1 GCA_021827545.1 Thermoplasmata archaeon | reverse complement strand
CCGGCATACCCTACCACGGGATTGAGATGGCGGGCGTGCGTGGGCGAGGCGAACAGGTGCACCTTGTTCAAGCTCGCCCACCGACGGACTTCTGCCGTCCAGTGGGTGCTCGCCCCCATCTTGGATCAGGTTTGCCCGCTGGTCCAATGGATAGTCCGCCCGCACGCCTTTTGGGGAATCGAGCCAGTTCACCGTGTGCTTAATCTGATAGACCTTACCGACAACGCGCTGCCCGATGACGCTCACCGTCATGAAGTAGTAGACCGTTCCAAACTCACCACGGTATTCGCCGGGGTCTTCCCCGACACTCGCTCAGGGAATGATCTCTGGCCACCGTGAAGGGTGAGCTGGATCAGCCAATCTCATCCGCCGACAAGACCGCTTACGGATTGTCACCTTTACGAGTGAGCCAATGGGTATTCCGTTTCATCTCCTCGAAGCAGGGGTCGTGGAAGGTTTCCCATTGCGGTTCGACTAGTGGGAGACCTCGGTCTCCCGGAAGATCATTTGCAACGACTTTTAGCTGATTGATGCGACGATGCCGTGTTGCGCCGCTTGCTCGCGCAGGCGGGAGGGTGACAACTGGGTGAGGGGGAGTCCGAGGTCTCGCGGTCGACTGAGAGCGAGATTGACCGGAGCTATGCGCCGGTCGTCGGTTAACTTCGGGGGCCCCCCGGCCCCCGCTTCGGCTGGAGCATTTCGATCCCAGGCTCGTTGAAGGCGGGGATCATTCAGCGAATGTAGTCTTCGCTCGAGATGGGGATAACGGCAATACGGGGTGGAGTATCCTTCGGTACCTCGCGAGGATGGTCGGGGTGCGCTAGAACTCGATGGTGTTCTGACTGTGGCACACGATTTGCCGGCGCATCTATCTCTTCCGAGCGTTACGATACCGGCCCGCAGGACCATGGCACCGGGCTAGCACAACCCCTGAAGCTAGAATCGGTCTAATGGTCAGGCATCTTTACCGGCCGCGCCACTAACGGCACGCGTCGGAGGCGAAAGGCCACGCCGGGCTTGCGCGGGTCGCCTCGCGCGGCCGGAGTACTGCTTCGAGGGATGGTCGGGTTCGCGAGGCGCGCGATGACAAGGGGGGAAGGCTTTTGCGGAGGGCGCGGGTCGCGTCGGCCGCAGCCGGATGAGCGAGACCGTCCGAATCGACTGGCCCGATGGAACATCCTCGGCGGTGCCTCGGGGGGAAACCGTGGGCGCCGCGCTCCGTCGTTGGGCGCCATCCCGGGCCGACTCGTTCCTCGCCGCCCTCGTGGACGGGGAGCCTCGCGATCTTGCGTTCCGGCTGGAACAGTCCGCCCGCGTCGAACCGCTCACGTTCGAGGAGCGGGCCGGCCGCGACATCGTACAGCATTCGGCCGCGCACGTGGTCGCTAAAGCGGTTTTAGAGGTGATCCCTTCCGCCCGCCCCACGCACGGGCCCCCTACGGACGACGGTTTCTTCTACGACTTCGAGGTTCGCCCGCTAACGGCGGACGATCTCGACCGAGTCCGGGAATCGATCGATCGGTCGATCAAGGATCGATTGCCGTTTGTCCGGAAGGAGTTGTCCCTGGACGAGGCTCGGTCGCTATTCGCCTCGAACCCGCACAAGCTCGGTTACCTGGCGGATGCTACCGAGCCGCGCGTATCCGTCTACGAGACCGGCTCGTTTGTCGACCTATGCCGCGGTCCCCACGTGCCGGACACCTCGTGGCTTGCGGGGCTGCACATCCTCGGAACGTCGGCGATCCAGTCCGGCGACGGAGCCGCCCCCCTCCAGCGCGTGCGAGGGATCGCCTTCCCCACGAAGGAACGCCTGGCCGAATACCTTCGCCAGCGAGCGGAAGCCGAGGCCCGCGATCACCGCGCGATCGGGCAGCGGCTTGAGCTGTTCCAGTTTGAAGACGAAGCTCCCGGGTTCCCGTTCTGGCTCCCCCACGGGATGATCGTCGTGCGCGAGCTGGAAGCGTTCGTGCTGGAGCATCTGCGCCGGGCCGGCTACTCGGAGGTCCGAACCCCGTTGTTGTTCGCCCAGAGCGTGTACGAGACGAGCGGCCACTGGGAACTCTACCGCGACCACATGTTCGTCACCGAGGTCGACGACCGGACTTTCGGCTGGAAGCCGATGAATTGCCCCGGGTCGATGATGATCTTCCGGAGCCGCAGCCGCAGCTATCGCGAGCTGCCGATGCGGCTCGCCGAGTTCGCTCCGTTGCACCGGCGCGAGGCGAGCGGGACATTGCACGGTCTCACCCGCGTTCGGGAGTTCGTGCAGGATGACGCCCACCTCTTCGTGACCGAGGACCAGATCGAGGGTGAGCTCCGAACCCTGATGGACTGGATCCGAGAGGTGTTCACGACGTTCCGGCTGAGCTGGAGTTACGAGCTTTCCACTCGCCCCCCGAAGTACCTCGGCGAACCGGAACAGTGGGACCGGGCCGAAGCGACGCTCCAGCGAGTGCTGACCGATTCCGGTGTTCCGTTCCGGATCTCGAAAGGGGAAGGGGCGTTTTACGGTCCGAAGATCGATATCCATGTCAACGACAGCTTGGGTCGGCCGTGGCAGACCGGCACGATCCAGCTGGACTACCAGATGCCCCGCCGCTTCCAGCTCACGTACCAAGGGCCGGACGGCGCGCTCCACACGCCGGTGGTCATCCACCGGACCATCCTTGGGAGCTGGGAGCGATTCCTCGGCGTCCTACTGGAGCATTGCGCGGGGAAGCTCCCCCCGTGGCTCTGCCCGGTGCAGGTGCGAGTGCTGCCCGTCACGGAGGCTCAGACGAACGTGGCGGAGGCGTTCGCCCGGGAACTGCGAGACGCCGGCCTGCGCGCGGAAGCCTCGGCCGCGGACGCGTCGCTTCCGAAGCGGGTGCGGTCCGCGGAGATCGACCGGATCCCGTACATCGTCGTCCTCGGGGAGCGAGAAGTCGCCGACGGCACGGCCTCGCTCCGTCGGCGCTCGTCCAAGGACGCCCGAGTGCTCGCCCGGTCGGCGCTCATCGCCGAGCTCCTCGGAAAGATTCGCTCGCGCTCGTTCGAGCCGTGAACGGCCGGGCGGCAGGCCCCCTCGCTCCTGAGGATAATAGTTAATAGGCCAGCAAGTTCCGCCCCTGACCCGCGCATTGGAGTGACGATGGGGCTTTCCACACCGCAATTGGAGCTGTTGATCTTCTTGTCGGCCGCCTTGGCGCTCGCGTACGCGGCCGTGCAGACGCTCGTCGTCCTGCGAGAGGACGACGGCGACGAGAAGATGCGCGGTATCGCATCCGCGATCCGGGAGGGTGCGGTCGCCTTCCTCCGCCGAGAGTACACCGTGGTCTTCACGGTCGCGATCGTCCTCGCCGTCATCATCGCCTTTGCCTTCGGGATCACGGGCCTCGGGCCGGCCCTCGCGGTCGGATTCTTGTTCGGAGCGGCCGGTAGCGCCCTCGCAGGCGCCGTCGGAATGCTCGTGAGCGTCCGCGCGAACGTGCGCACGGCCGCGAAGGCCCGGAGCCGCGACCTCCCCGCGACGATGGTCTACGCCTTCCGCGGCGGCAGCGTGACCGGGCTGAGCGTCGCGGGACTCGCGCTGCTTGAACTGATCGGGTTTTACGTGGGATTCGGCGGGGACGTGCTCCGGATGGTCGGCCTACTGTTCGGCGCGTCGTTGATGAGCCTGTTCGCCCGGGTCGGGGGCGGGATCTACACCAAAGGAGCGGACGTCGGGACCGACCTCATCGGCAAGGTCGAAGCGGGGATCCCGGAAGACGACCCGCGCAATCCCGGAGTGATCGCGGACAACGTCGGCGACAACGTCGGGGATTGCGCCGGGATGGCCGCGGACCTCTTCGAGACGTACGTGGTGACGGCCGTCAGCGCGATGCTCCTCGCCTACCTCATCACCTCGGTCCAAAACGCGTTCCCGAACGCGGTGCTCTATCCGCTCGCGGTCTGCGGGTGGGCGATCGTCGCCACGCTCGTGGGCGTCGTCTTTGTCCGTATGCGTCCGGGCGGCCAGATCATGAGCGCGCTTTACCAAGGGCTCGGGGCCACGACCGTGGTCGGCGTCGTCGGCCTCTATGTGCTCAACTACTACCTGATGAACGGGAGCTACGGGATCTTCGTCGCCACGGTCGTCGGGCTCGTGGTGATGGTGCTCATCGTCCTCTTCACCGATTACTACACGAACTCACGCTATCGGCCGGTGCTCAAGATCGCGGAATCCGCGCAAGCGGGCGCCGGCACCACGGTCATCACGGGGCTCGGCGTCGGCCTCGAAGCGGTGTGGCTGTCCGGCGTGACGATCGTGGTCGGCATCCTCATCGCGTTCGTCGCCGCCGGCTGGAACGGCTTCCACACGGCCCCGAACGCCGAGTTCGGGCTGTACGGGATCGGCCTCGCGGCCGCGAGCATGCTGGCCGTCACGGGGATGATCATCTCGATCGACGCCTTCGGTCCGATCACGGACAACGCGGGCGGGATCGCCGAGATGGCCGGACTGCCGAAGGAGGCCCGCGACGTGACCGATCCGCTCGATGCGGTCGGTAACACGACGAAGGCGATCACGAA
>JAKAVH010000218.1 GCA_021827545.1 Thermoplasmata archaeon | reverse complement strand
ATCGCGTGCAACACCGACGCCCAGCATCTCCTCACGATCCACTCGCCTCGCAAGATCCTGCTCGGGCGCCGCCTCACGCGGGGCCTCGGGGCCGGCGCGCTCCCCCAGATCGGAGAGCAAGCCGCCCACGAGGCCGAGGAGGAGCTCAAGAAGTCGCTCGCGAACTCGGACATGGTCTTCATCACCCTCGGACTGGGGGGCGGGACCGGGACCGGCTCCGCGCCCGTCGTCGCCCAGCTCGCGAAGGACGCGGGCGGCGGCAACCCCCTCACGATCGCGGTCTGCACGCTCCCGTTCGCGTCGGAGGGGCTCGTGCGCCAGGAGAACGCGATGTGGGGGCTCGAGCGGCTGCGCTCGACCATCGACACGGTGATCACGATCCCGAACGACCGTTTGCTCGAGCTCGTGCCGCGCCTTCCCATCCAAACGGCCTTCAAGGTCGCGGACTCCGTCCTCGCGCGCGCGATCCGTGGGATCACGGAGATCATCACCCGGCCCGGCCTCGTGAACCTCGACTTCAACGACCTGCGCACGATCATGAAGGGCGGCGGCGTCGCGCTCATCGGCATCGGGGAGTCGGAGAGCGACAACCGGGCCGAGGACGCGGTGCTCGAAGCGATCAACTCGCCGCTCCTGCACGTCGACATCGCCGGCGCGACCGGCGCGCTCATCAACGTGACCGGCGGGCCGGACATGACGGTCAGCGAGGCGCAGAAGGCGGCCGAGGTCGTCCAGAAGGCCGTGAGCCCGACCGCACGGATCATCTGGGGTGCCGCCGTCGACCCGACGATGCACAGCACGATCCGGGTCATGCTGGTGGTGACCGGAGTTAAATCCCCCCAGATTTTCGGTGGGGCGAGCGGCGTCGCCGCCGGGCGCAGGTCCGGGCCGGAACTGGACGTCGTGAAGTAGGAACTTCGCATGGCATTCCTCGACCGCGCACGACGCGTGCAGGACCAGTTCGACGGCCGCCTCAGGACCGTCGGTCACGGCAAGTACGGCCGCATCCTTCGGATGGCGCGACGGCCGACCTCGGAGGAGTACGTCAAGGTCCTCGGGGTCACGTGGCTCGGCGCGATCCTCATCGGGCTCGTGGGGTTCGCGCTGTACATCTTCTTCACCCAGGCCGGGCCGTGGATCTGGGCGAACTGGCTCCAGGGTCTCTAGGACTCGGAGCGCGGAGGACGTCATGGTCGAGGATACCGGAGACGAGGGGATCGGGCTGCTCTCCGGAGGCCCCCCGCAGGTGCCCGAGAAGAAGCCCGCCGAGGTCGCTCCGGCGCCTGCACCGGTGGCGGCGCCCCCGCCGGTGGTGGTCGCGAAACCCGACCTCACGAAGGAGCTCTCGCTCCGGGCCGCGGACGACACGACCCGCGAGGTGACCGCGAACACGATCACGACGCTCTCCGCGGTCCTGACCAGCCGCGCCGCCGAGCCGCTCATCGCATCGCTGACGATCGAGGTCGCGTTCACGTCGACGTACCCGGGCGAAGGCGCCGAGTGGCCGGTCTCCTGGATCCCCCCGGGGAAGAAGACTCGGGCGAACCTGTTCGCCCGCAAGGAGACGGTCGCGGTCCCGCTCGCTCCGAACGCCGGCGTGCCGATCTCGTTCGAGATCGAGGCTCCGGTCGGCGTCCGCTACGGCGACCGGGTCGAGGTCCGCCTCGCCGTGACCGGGCCGGACGGAGGAACCGCAGTGAAGCTCACGCTCGCGTGCGTCGCCCGCCAGGCGGTGCTCGCGATCAAGACGTCTCGCGGGTACGAACGGGAGGTCGCCGACACGCTCTTGGCGCGAGCGGAGGAGAAGGCCGACGTCGTCTTCGCCCTGCTCGTCCCGAGCGCGCTGCGCGGCTACGTCTTCGCCGAGGGAATGAGCCTCGAGGGCGTGCGCGAGATGCTGAAGGGGATCCGCAAGGCGCGGGGCCTCGTCGAGGGCGAGACGACCCTCAAGGAGGTCGAGCCGCTCCTCGTGCCGAAGATCACGGTCGAAGGGTTCGTCGAGGGCGCGATCGTCGAGCTCATCTCGGGGCCGTTCAAGGGCGAAAAGGCCCGCGTCAAGAAGATCGACCAGGCCAAGGAAGAGATCACGGTCGAGCTGATCGAGGCGGTCGTGCCGATCCCGGTGACGGTCCGCGGCGACCACGTACGAATGCTGGAGCGAGGAGGCGGGAAGAGTGGCGGTTGAAGTGAGCATTCTGGTCGAGGGCGGAAAGGCGGCGGCCGGCGCGACGCTCGGCTCGGCGCTCGGCCCGCTCGGCGTCAACGTCGGCCAGGTCGTCCAGAAGATCAACGAACAGACCCGGGAGTTCGCCGGGATGCGCGTGCCGGTGGTCGTGCGCGTCGACCCGAACACGCGCGAGTTCACCCTCGTCGTCGGCCGGCCCCCGGTCGCGGCGCTTCTCCTCAAGGAGGCGAAGAAGGAGAAAGGCTCGGGCAAGCCGAAGGGCGAGGTGATCGGTGACGTCTCGCTCGACGCGGTGAAGCGGATCGCCGAGGCGAAGGGCGAAGACCTCTACGGGCGCACGATCGAGGAGCGGATGAACCAGGTCATCGGGACGTGCGTCTCGCTCGGGCTCACCGTCGGGAACGAAGACCCCCGAACCCTCCTGAAGGCCCGGACCGCGGCTCGGGGCTCCCGATGATGGGGGCGCCGGGGGCGCCGCCCCCCGACCTCTCGAACGCCGAGATCGTCGATTACCAGGTCATCGAGGGCGACGGCCGGCTCCGCCTCAAGCTCAAGGACGGCTCGATCGTGGAGGTCCGGCTCGAGATCATGAACATCCTGCGCGCGGGCAACGACCCGAACACGGGCCTTCCCGCGTACATCGTGCAATCGGCTCCCCTCGTGCGGCTCGTCGAATGCCCCAAGGAGCTGCGCAAGCCGCCCCTGCGACCGGGCGGTCGCACCGACACGAAAGCGATTCCCGGGTTCGGGTAGCTCGCTCGGCGGCCGAGGGACGCGCGGTCCTCCCGGCGACCTGGGAAAAAAAAGGGGGCTCCGGGAGTTCTCTCCCGGAGCGGGGAAACGGTGGTCGGACTCACTCGACCGCGATCTTGACCTCGGCCTCGGAGGGGGTCGGGTTCTGCTTCGGCAGCTCTAGCTCGAGCAGACCGTTCTCGACCTTCGCCTTCGCGTGGGTCGCCACGACCGGCTCGGGCAGCTCGAGGCTGCGGTAGTAGCCCGCGTACGTCCGCTCGCGGTGGACGTAGCTGCTCGACTTTTCCTCGGACTCCTTCGCGCTCTCGCCGCGGATCTCGACCGTCGAGCCGCGGATGCGGATATCCAGCCGGTCCTTCGGGATGCCCGGGATCTCGGCGACGATCCTGTACGCCGGGCCGGTGTCGCTCACGTCGGTCCGCGCCGCGCGGAAGTAGGCGGACTCGCGGCCCTCGACGGGCAAAAACGGTGCCCCGAACGGCTGGATCCCCCAGACGTCGAACAGGCGCTGTCGCATCTCGTCGAACGCTCGGTCCATGTCGCTCCACGGGTCGATTCGGCTCTCCTTCTTCTGGATCTCCTTCGTCATCGTTGCACCTCGCGGCGTACGTAAACAGTATGTTTGCTATACTATAAGAAGTCACCTATACCGGTCCCCGAATCCGACCGTCACGGGGGCCCGTTGGACGGGACTCGCCGACAAGGGTTTACCCCGGGGCCTCATCCGACAGCGAGGCCCCGGGTAGGGGCCAGGGCGGGAGGCACGTGGTCGGTTCGGGTGCGGGCGGCCCGCGGAGCCTGCCGCGCGAGGAGTTCCCGGCCTTCTTCGAGGCGCTGCGCGCCGAGGGGTACTCGATCGTCGGCCCGACCGTGCGCGACGGCGCGATCGTCTACGACCGCCTCGAGGGGGTCGACGACCTGCCGATCGGATGGACGGACCGGCAGGAGGCCGGTCGCTACCGGCTCGAGCGTCGCGGCGACCGCGCGCTCTTCGGCTACTCGGTGGGCCCGTTCACGTGGAAGAAGTTCCTCTTCCCCGCGCGCGAGCGCCTCTTCACAATCTCCCGCGACGGACCGTCGTTCTCGGTCGCTCCCGAGCCGACGGACCCGACGCGCTTCGCGCTCCTCGGGATGCGCGCGTGCGAGCTCGCCGGGCTCGACGTGACCGACCGGGTCTTCCAGGGAGGACCGGTCGTCGACCCCGGGTACTCGGCGCGCCGCTCGCGGATCCTCCGGGTCGCCGTGCAGTGCGGGCAGGCCGGAGGGACGTGCTTCTGCGTCTCGATGGGGACGGGCCCGGGAGTGCGCGACGGCGCGGACCTCGTCCTCACCGAGATCCTCGAGCCCGGACCCCACCGCTTCCTCTTCGAAGCCCGGACCGGCGCCGGTACGAGCGTGCTCGCGCGCCTGAAGACGGCGGTCGCGCCGGTCGCGGACGAGCGGACGGCGGGCGAGATCGTCGCGCGCACCGCGAGCTCGATGGGCCGCGCGCTCGAGACGGAGGGGGTCCGCGACCTCTTGCGGGAGACCCTCTCGCACCCGCGCTGGGACGATGTCGCCCGCCGGTGCCTCTCGTGCACGAACTGCACGATGGTCTGCCCCACCTGCTTCTGCTCCACCCAGGAG
>JAKAVH010000105.1 GCA_021827545.1 Thermoplasmata archaeon | reverse complement strand
GCCGAGAAGCTCGAGAAGCTGGACGTCCTGGTGGCCACCAGCGAGAAGGCCGACAGCCTCCTGCGGCGGGGGAGTCCATGGCTCGATCGGCTGGGGGTCGTCGTCGCCGACGAGGTGCACCTCATGCGCGACCCGGACCGGGGACCGACGCTCGAGGTCAGCCTGACCCGGCTCCGACGCGCGTACCCCCACCTCCAGGTCGTGGCGCTCTCGGCGACCGTCCGGAACTCCGAGGAGGTTGCCGAGTGGCTGGATGCACGCCACGTCGCGAGCCGGTACCGGCCCGTCCCGCTCAAGATGGGGGTCTATTACGACGGGCGGATTACCTACGCCGACCTCGCCGTGCGCGACGTCCCCGGACCGGGCGAGCCCGTCCCCCGACTCGTGCGGACGGTCGTCGAAGAGGGGGGGCAGGCGCTCGTCTTCGTGAACAGCCGGCGTGCGAGCGAGCAGGTCGCCGAGTCGCTCGTCCCGACCGTTCGCCGACTCCTCCCGGACGAAGAGCGCCAACGTGCGCGCGCGGCCGCCGCGGAGCTCTCGGCCGTCTCGGACGAGGAGACCGAAGGGATCCGCCGGCTGAGCGGCCTGCTTCCCTACGGAGTGGCGTTCCACAACGCGTCGCTGACGAATCCGGAGCGCCGGGTCGTCGAGCGCGCCTTCCGAGACCGGGCCCTCAAGGCGCTCGTGGCGACCCCCACGCTCGCCGCGGGGATCAACCTCCCCGCGCGCCGGGTGATCGTCCGGGACACGAGCCGGTACGACGATCACCTCGGCCTCCAGGCACCGATCCCCGCCATGGAGGTGCAGCAGATGCTGGGCCGGGCCGGCCGCCCCCGCTACGACCCGGTCGGCGAGGCCCTCCTCGTCGCGCGGGGGCCGGACGACGAGGACCGGCTGCTCGACGACTACCTCTCGGCTCCCCCGGAGCCGATCGTGAGCCGCCTCGCGGCCGAGCCGGCGCTCCGCATGCACCTGTTGGCGCTGGTGGCGAGCGGGGCGGTGGGCACCGAGTCGGAGCTCGAGGGATTCTTCGCGTCGACGTTCTACGGACGAACGCTTCCGTTGCCCGACCTCGAGTCGAAGATCGAGGGAGTCCGCCGCTTTCTCGAGGAGAACGACCTGCTCGAGCCCGGGGCCCGCTTGCGGGCGACGCGGTTCGGACGGCTGACGAGCGAGCTCTACCTCGACCCGCTGAGTGCGATCGTGCTCCGCAAGGTCCTCGAGCGCGCGCCGATCGGGGTGGCGCCGTTCCCGCTCCTCGCCGCGATCGCTGCGACGCCCGACCTACCGCCGATGTTCCTGCGGCGGGGCGAGGAGTCCGACCTGCTCGCGAGGTACACCGACGAGGCGGAGGAGCTGCTGGTGAAGCCCGAGGAGCCTCCGCTCGAGCTCGACCTCGATGGGTTCCTCGCGACGCTCAAGACCGCGACCGTCCTTGAGAGCTGGACGAACGAGGTCCCGCTCGTCGAGCTGACCGCGCGCCACGGCATCGGCGCCGGCGACGTCCGGGCCAAGGTCGAGGACGCCGACTGGTTGCTGTTCGGTCTCTCCCGTCTTTCGAGCCTCGAGCCACGACGTATCGGACGGAGCATCGACGACCTCGCGCTGCGGGTCCGCTACGGCGTTAAGGAGGAGCTGCTCGACCTCGTCCGGCTCCGGGGGATCGGACGGGTGCGGGCCCGGATCCTCTTCCGGGCCGGCTTTCCGGACCGCGAAGCGCTGCGCCAGGCTCCGCTCGACCGAGTCGAGCAGGCGCTCAAGTCCCGGAAGCTCGCGGAAATGGTGCTCAGTCAGGTGCGGCGCCGCGCGGGAGCTCCGTCGGGTCGGGACGAAGAGATCCCGGCCGGTCCTCCGCCGACCACCGCCCATCGTCGTCCCACGGTGCGAACGCTCGAGGAGTACCCGTCCGACGGTCCGCGGTGACCCACTCGTCAATCGGCGTGAGGACCCGCAGAAGCGACACCGTACCGCCGTTCCCCCCGGCCCGGATCTCCCGACGCACGTAGCCGGCCTGCTCGAGCCGGACGATCCGTCGCCAGAGCGTCGTCGCGGGCAGGGGACGCGCGCCCTGAGAGCGCGCCAGCTCCGCCTCGATCCGCTTGACCTCGGCGAGGCGAGCGGCTCGCCCACCCGACGCGGTTCCGATCGCGCGGACGACGCGCGGCTCGATCGGGATCCCGTCGGGAAACGGCGCGGACGGAGCTCCGAGCCCGGCGAACGCCGACGCCCCCAGGAGGCGCCGCTTCAGCAACGCGACCGCACGAGCGGCACCGCCGCCCTCGGTGGCGGTCCGTTCGACCAGCGCTTCGACCTCCGCCGTGGGCAGGGGACGGCCCAGCGCCCGGTTCGCCCGGTCCGCGACGATCGCAGTAAGCTCCTCGGGCGAGTACGGGGGGAGCCGTACGAACGGCGCGAAGGTGAGCCGGCCGCCTTTCGGTCCCTCGACCGCGCGGAGCGATTCGGGCGTCCCCGCGACGAGGGTCCACCACGGCGGCAGCCCACTCTCGCCCTCCGGGAGGAAGCGGTCGGGGGAGCCCACCGCGACGAGGACCGGCGCGACGGAGGGCGCACCGGGCCCGACGTCGTCCAGAACGAGGATCGTCGGACGCCCCTCACGCCGGATCCGCCGCAACACCCCTGCCAGGATCTCGTTCACGCAGAACCCCCGGCCGTCGAACCCTTCGTCGAGGCGCTGGAGCAGCGCGGTGGCGAGCCCATGTGGACCCCGCAGAGCCCCGACCCGCACGGCGAGGACGCGAGGTGGCGGACCCATGGCCTCGGCCCGGAGGCGGTCGGCGACCTCACGCGCCGCCCGCCGGGCGACGACGCTCGTCCCCGAACCGGCCGGTCCCTCGATCCCGATCGTCCACGGAGGAGGCGCGCGGGGCCGGGGCGCGTCGAGCCGCCGGACGACCTCGTCCACCGCCGCCCGTCGGGCGATCGCCACGGGTGGCAGCCAATCGTTCTGGAGAACTTCGGCGTGGGGCACCGGCTGCATAGGTCACTGTAGAACTATCGCTTATAAGAATACTGTTTACCGCGCCCACTGCCGGTGAAAAGTGCTATGGACCACGGCCTTTTCGGAGACGAAGTGGCGAACCCCGAGTCGCCGAGACCGCTGCGGATCCTTCTCCGAGACCTCGGGTTCGCCCTCGCCCTCGGGATCGCCACATACGTCGCGTTCCTGTTCCTGAACAACTACGCCCTCTCTCGGGGGTTCACCGAATACGAGCTCGTCCTGCTCGAGGCCGGGGCGATCGTCGCGGTCGCCTACCTCGTCGCGCGGGCGGTGACGAACGCGACCAACGCGGTCCTCCGGCGGCGGGGAGGCGCGTCCCGCGCCCACCTCGTCCGGATCTTCTTCAACCTGCTCATCGGGGTCGCCGCGGTCCTCGCGCTGTTCAAGCTGGCCGGGGTCTCGATCGAGTCGATCTTCCTCGGGAGCGCGCTCGCCGGTATCGTGCTCGGCCTCGCGGCGCAGACGGTCCTCGCGAACGTGTTCGCCGGACTTTTGCTGGTCGTCGCGGATCCGTTCCGGCCGGGCGACCGGGTCACGTTCGTCTCGTCGAGCTACGCCGCGATCTGGCCGAGCTACCCGCACGAGCTGATGTATCCCGGGTACTCCGGAGTGATCGAGGACGTCGGCCTCATTTACACCGTCCTGCGCGTCGAGACCGGAGGGCTCGCGAAGGTCCCGAACAGCGTGGTTCTCGGCGCGCTCGTCCTGCGCCCGGATCCCCGAGGCGGCCGCTCGCAGCGGGTCCGCATGACGTTCCCCCTCTCCGTCCCCGTCGCCACGGTCGAAGCCGCGGTGGGAGAGCTCGCCGAGGCGCTCGCGCGGTCGGATCCCGCCGCACCCCGCCCGCGGTTCGAGGTCGCGGACATCGCCGCCGCCACCTGGGACGGGGTCGTCGTACTGTGGACCACGTCGCTCGACGAGGCCGGGACTCGGGACGCCGTACTGCGCGCCGTGCTCGCGCACCTGCCCGAGGCGGTCGGCCGCGGATGAACGGAACCGGCTCCGCCACTCCTTAAATCCGCCCGACGCTCGGCGCGGTCGCGAGGGGCTCATGGTCTACCGCGTCACGCTGATCCCAGGGGACGGTATCGGGCCGGAGGTGACGGCCGCCGCACGGCTCGTCGCCGACGCAACGGGTGTTTCCATCGATTGGGAGATCGCCGAGGCCGGCGAAACGGCGATCGAGCGTTCCGGCACCCCCCTTCCGGACGGCGTGCTTGCCTCGATCCGTCGGAACAAGATCGCTCTCAAGGGGCCGATCACGACCCCCATCGGCAGCGGATTCCGATCGGTCAACGTGGCGCTCCGGCAGCAGCTCGACCTCTACGCCTCGGTCCGACCGGCCCGGGCAATCGCGGGCGAGGGGACGCGGTTCCCCGAGACCGACCTCGTGGTCGTGCGCGAGGCGACCGAAGGACTCTATTCCGGCGTCGAGCACTGGGTCGACCGCGATCACACCGCCGCCGAGACGGTGAACGTCATCACCCGGAAGGCGTCCGACCGGGTCATCCGGTCCGCCTTCGACCTGACCCGGCGCCCGCACCG
>JAKAVH010000233.1 GCA_021827545.1 Thermoplasmata archaeon | reverse complement strand
ACCGCCGCTTAAGAGGGGAAAGTGAATTTCGTCTGACGGCGATTCCCCGCCGTGCGATGGCACTGCGCGGCCGTGTCGGTACGGGCCGTACCGGTGCGGAGTCCCACCCCGCTGGGAACGGGGGGGTAGGTCACCCGCCCGATGGGCGCGGGGCGGAGGGGGAATCGAGCCCCGCGGGGACCGGCCCGCGAACCGGTTCGGACTAGATGAACAGCGTCGAACGGCTGTTGTCGGAGGCGAAGACCATCGTGCCGACACCCCCGAACTCGATCCCCGGGAGCAGCTCCTCCTTCCGGATCCCCATGAGGTCCATCGTCATCGTGCACGCGACCAGGTGAACGCCCTGTTCGCGAGCGGTCTGGATCAGATGCGGGAGGTCGAGGACGTGCTTCTTCTCCATCTCGTGCTTGATCATCCGCGTGCCGAGCCCGCCGAGGTTGAGGTGGGAGAGCTTCAGCTTCTCGGCTCCGCGCGGCATCATGCGGCCGAACATCTTCTCCACCGTCGTCTTCGGGTTCGCGATCGGGACGGGACCGTCGCGCCGGAGCGCGTTCAGCCCCCAGAACGTGAAGAACATCGTCACCGGCAGCTCCATCGCCGCGGCCCCGTTCGCGATGATGAACGCGGCGATCTGCCGGTCGAGGTCCCCCGAGAAGACCACCATGGAAAATCCATGCGGACCACCGTCGTCGCTCTCCGACCCTGAGACCACCGCCTCGTGGGCGGCTACTTCACTGATGTCCGTCATGGACCTCCTCGCCGGAAGGACCGTATCCTTCCAGCCACCCCGGGGCTCCGGGGGCAGAAAGCCCCAAGGTCAACACGCCTTGACGCGCAGCGGAAAACCGTGACGAGGGGGTGGGGCACCCCTTCGCGGCGTCCGTCCCCCATATCTCGCGCCGGCCGAAGGTCTTCTATCCCCCAACCGACAGTGTACTTGCGAGGACGTCCATGATGACGTGCGAAGGTTGCCAGGCCCCCCTCCCCGAAGGCGCCAAAGCGTGCCCGGCCTGCGGGCGCCCGGTCAGCACCGGACAGCGCGCCGCGGCAGAGACGGCGCATGTGGCGAAGGAGACCGGCGTGATCGCGGGAAAGGTCGGACGAGGGTTGGTCGGCGGAGTGAAGGGATTCGCGGCCGGCGCGAAGAAGGGGTTCAAGGGATCCGAGGAAGAGAAGAAAGGGTAACCCAGCCGCACCTGTCCCGGCTTCCCTTGCTCGGTCGGCGCCTTCCCAGAGCCTTCCTCGGCCGCTCCGGTCTTGGGAAGGGCGCGCTCGGGGGGCACGCCCGCACGGATCGGCTCAGAAGAACATCCGTGGGTCGGGGGTCTTCGGGGGCGACTTCGCCGGCGTCGCCTTCGTCGTGCGACGGCGCGTCTTCGCGAGACACTCGTCGTGACAGTCGACGCACAGCTTCCGCTGCCGCGCCAGCAACTGCTGGCCAGCCGACCAACAATCGTCCATCGAGCGGTGACCGCAGGTCGGGCAGGGATGGAGGACCGAGGGCATCCGTCCGCGAGGGGGCGTTCTCGGATTAGAACCCTTCTCCCGACCCGTACGCGTCGTTCAGCGCACCCCGGAGAAGGGTCGAACGACGTGCGGTAAGTTCATATCCTGATACCTACCCCATTCTATGCCGTGACCGCCTCGACGCCGACCACGGCCCCGAGCCCCCTCCGTTCGATCCATCTCCCTTCGGTCCCGGCTCCCGACACCCGTGAGGGGCGCGTGCTCCTTGCGACGCTGTTCGTGGGAGTGGTCTACGTGCTCCTGCTGGTCGGGATCAACACCCCTCTCGCCAATGACGACAGTCTCTGGCTCCCTCTCTCCCTGGTACTGGGCACGATCGTCACCTTCACTCTGGGTTCGATGTTGAGCTCGGACTTCGCACGGGTGCGGATGGTCGAGCTCGAGCTCGCCCGGACCGTTTCGGTCCATGGGGGTTCGGGCCAGCTGCCGGAGCCCGGAAGCTTCCTCGGCCGTGTCCTGCAGGAGTACGCCTCTACCTCGGTGGAACTGCGCCGGCACACCCGGGTGCACGCCTACGCGGCCGGCCCCGCGATCTGGGGTTCGGTCCTTACGCTCGGAGCCGCGCTTCTCTGGGGGCTGAGCTTCGTCACCGGGACCGTCTGGCTGAACTACCTCGCGATCGTCGTGATGCTCCCGGCGCTCGTTCTCCTGTTCTTCTCGGTGATCGTCCTCTTCGGCCACATCGGCTATGACTCCGCGGTGCCGGGCTTCGGCGCCCTGACCCCGAGTCGCTGGCGCCGCTACAACGTGCGCGGCGCGGCGGTCGACGAGGCGTACGCGACGCTTCCCTGGCTCGAGGAGCCGAAGCCGACGCCCTCGGAGATCGTCGCTCCGGCACGGATCGGCAAGAGTTCCGCCCGGCCCTGGACCGAGGACGCCTCCCCGGCGTAAGCTCCGTTCGAGCCCGTCGCGGGGACCTTACCGGTCCCCGCGTTATCAATTCGGTTTGACTTCCGGGTGATATACGGAACTCACGCACGCCGTGCCCAGGCACGACGGTGTGGGTCTACGTGGTTTACGGGACACGGTCTGCGAGCATCGCGAGGGTAGCCCGCTCGGTCGCCACCGCGGTCGGCTGGTCGAAAGAGTATGAGGCCCGGGCGGCGGCGGACATTACCCCCTCGGAGATCCGGGGGCCGGGGCTCGTCTTCCTCGGTTGCGCCTCGGGAGGCTCCGAGCTCGACCGAACGATCCGAAAGTTCCTCGATCGTCTACCGGGCCGAGTGATGGGCGAGGTCGTGTGGGCGGTCTTCGACACGCGGACGACCCCACATCCCGCGGTGGCCGGCGCCGGGATCCGCCGACTACGCCGCGCGGTCGAGCACCGGGGCGGCAAGCTGCTCGTCAACCCCCAAAGCTTCTACTCGAACGACGAAACCCAGGGCGTCCTCGCCTTCGGCGAGCTGGACCGCGCCCGGTCCTGGGCCTCGAGCGCGATTGGGGCGGCGGTCCGACGGTACGGGGACCCCACCGTACGGTCGGGCGCTCTCAGTGGCTACTCGGTCCGTTCCCAGTGGGAGCCGCTGACGACCGTCGCCCCGACGTAGCCCGCGATTCGGATCCCACGGACCGACCGCTGTCTCGCGACGCCCGTCACTACTCGGCGGCGAAACCCGGCGCGACCGCCCGGAGGCCGACCTTCGCCGCGAATCGCGCCCGGAGGTCTCCGATGCAGCCAAACTCTCTGGGCGAGAAGCACCCTCGGACGATGCAGGCGGCGGAGCAGGCCCCCCATTGGCAGAAGGGACCCTCGGTCCGGAACGGTTCCGGGAGCGCCGAGCCGATCGCCACGGAGTACTCGAAAGCGATGCGCTCCGGACGAGGTCGGCTGGTCGATGCGACGACGAACGATATTCCGTGGCGGTTCAGGAACTCCACGAACTGCCCGAGGAGGCCGTGCTCGCGCGCGTCGAACGCTTCGAGGCGGTCGACGTTCGTAACGACCAGCACGCGCGGTGCCCTCCGCTCGAGGAGCGTGGCCACGGCCTCCTGCAACGCGTTGGGTAGCCTTAGGTAGCTTTGGAGCTCGCGCCCAAGGGAGAGCGGACCCGACGCGGGGCGAAGGTAGGACCGGACCGTCCGCTCAAGAACTCCGGCGTTCGGCACCAACTCCTTGGGAGATACGCACCGATGGTTCCCCGACCGAAAGGGGGCTAAAGGGCCGTCACGCGCCGGCGCGGATGCGTCGACCCATAGGAAGCCGGGAGCGAGGCGGGCCCCGACGAGGCGCGCCGCCGCGTTGACCTGGCGCCGGTCGTCTCCCCACACGTAAACGGAGGTCGCGGAGGAGGCGACCGACGGCTCCGGGAGTACCTTCGGCATCACCGGCGATGCCGGAGGCCGACGACGCTTTCTTAATCCCCGAGTGGACCCGGCTTCACCTTTCGCCTCTCGCGTCGCCGCCGGAAGGGGCCACCAACGGCACCGGGCCCGCCGTCCGAAGAAGGACCGAGCGGGCCCGGAGAGGACGGTATCCGACTTCAGCGCGGCCGGTCCGGGGACGGCTCGAACGGGGCACCGTGGCCCGGTACGATGCGCCGCGCGCCGCGCAGCACCCGTCGACGCTGACGCAGGATAGATGCGGGGTCGGTGGCCAGCGGGTCCGGCGTAGGCCCGTCGGCGGTCCACCAGAGGTGAGTGAACGCCACGACACCTCCGCTCGTGCCGACGAGCGTCGTGATATCCTGCGGCGTGTGCCCCGGGGTCTCGATCAGGGCGATCGCCGGCGAGAGACGGAAACCCTCCGCCGGGCGGCTCGTCCAGAGGTCGTCCTTGTAGATCGCCCAGTGATCGTGGATCCGTGCGTTCGGGAACAGCGCGCAGTTCACCGTGTGGTCGGGATGATGATGCGAGAGGATGATGTCCGTGATCTCCCCCGGGTCGACTCCGCGGCGGCGCAGCGGTCGGAGGAGCGCACGACGATCGGCGACCATCCCCGGGTCGATCACCACGCGGACCGACCCGTCCTCGACGTAGGAGACCGTGGAAGCGACCCGGTCGCCGACGCATCCGGCCGACAGAACCTCATAGCGCGCGGTC
>JAKAVH010000003.1 GCA_021827545.1 Thermoplasmata archaeon | reverse complement strand
ATCCCGAGCTTTCCGGTCTGAGCCCGCACGGGCTCGTGGCGGCGCTGATCTATCTCGCCGCCGACCGCAGTGGAGAGCACCGTACTCGCGCGGAGGTCGCCCGGGTCGGCGCCGTGACCGAAGTGACGCTCCGGTCGACCAGCCGCCTAGTCGAGCGGTTGCTGGAAAGATCGTCGAACCGAGGAACCGGTAGGGCCGTCAGCGGATGAGGTAGTAACCGGCCGCCTTCTCCCGTACCTTTCGCCGGGCGAACCCTTTCGTCTGGAGCTCTTGGAGCGCGTTCAGCACCATGTTCTTGGGGAGGCGGGCGGCTTGGGTCACCCGCTCGGCCGTTCCCATCTTTTCTTCGCTCGCCATCCCGAGCTCCTTCATCGCCTTGTAGACCTTGAGCGCGTTCGCGCTCACCTCGTCCTCGATCGGCATACGGTTTCCCGGGGGAGCCGGCGCCCAAGATAACCGTTGATCTAGGCAGCCTTGATGGTCCGAGGGCTTGGCGGGACGGTCTTTCGGTCCGGCGCCGCGAACGGCAGGAAAGACCGGTGGAGCCCCCGGTTCCGTTCTTCGCAAGGGGGATTTCCCGACAATTGGAGCGGAGGCAGTGGAAGAGCCCTTGGGCGGGTCGCTCCCGAGTCTTGGGCCGGCCGACAATAGATGGTTGCGCGCCGGCCGATCGATGGCCGGGCCGCAGCCTTCGGATGAAGGAGAGCCACTCCCCCGGCGCCCGGAGAGGGAGACGGGCTCCAATCCACTGTCGTCGGTTCGACTCCCGCGCTCGATGGACCTTGGAGCCGCTGTGCCGGTTGGTGCCGGCACCCGGCTCGGAGCCAGGGAGGGGCCGTTGACTCGTCAGTCCCCCTACGGGGGAGCGAGGAAACCCCGATCCGGCCCTCGATGCCTTCGACAGGGCAGATCGGCCGGTGCGCTCGCCGGCCCGATCTCATCCGCGCGTCAGCCTCCGGGGCCGCCCGCGTCCCTCCGAATCGATCCTCGGGCAGCTCGGCCGGCCGGTAAGGCCCCTATCGGACCCACTCAGGAAGCGAGGCCCTAGAGCCGTTCGCCCCAGCCGTCCCGATCCAGCAGGTCGAGGTCTGCTGCCCGGATTCCCGCCGCGATCTCGTCGGCCCCGAGCGGTCCCTCGGGAAGTTTCCGGCTCGCCCGTAGCGCGCTCGCCCTTAGCCGAACATCCGCGGATATCGAACGCAGCTCACGCTCGGCCGCTCGATTCATCGATATCGGCACCGGATCCTCCGATATCGATTCGGCCAGCATCCCCCACAGGTCATCGCGCTCCAACCAGTAGGCCAAGTAGCGGGCCAACAGCTGCCCGGCTCCTTCGGTCATGGGCAAGATCCGGGGGACGATGGTTCCGATCCGCTTGACCCGGTCCCCCTCCGCGGAAAGCTCGAGAAGGCTCCACGTCGCCCCGCTCGACGCGAAGGCGATCGGTCCGGCTCGGCCGTCGAACGTGAGAGGGAGGAACTCGAAGCCGTCCCGGGACGATGGAAGGGCGTGCGGCTCTCCAGGGGCCTGGGCGAGTCGCTCGAGGTTCGGGCGAAGGCTGCGCCGCACGACTTCCGGTTCCTCCCACCAACCCGCCCGGACCGCCGCCGTACGCCGGGCTTCCCAACCGACTCTCGGGTCTTCGTCTGAATGGGTAAATCGGAGGCGGAGACGCGCTCGAGCCGTGTCGAGCTCCTGGACGAGCCCCGGCGGTTCCGGTTCGTCCGGGGCGGGGTCGTGCATCAGGAACTCCTGGACGTCGAGACCGGGGCACGAGAGGACGAGCGACGCCTGGGCCCGAGGGCCGAGGTGAACCGTGATCGGAAACTGTCGGCAGACGCCCGGGCGCACCCGGTGGATCCGGCACCGCAGCGCGGAGAGGTGGATACAGGCGCCCCCGTGAGGGCGAGAAGGAACGGCCAAGCCGCCCTCGGCGTCACGGGAGAGCGGCGAGTAGGGGCTCTCTCGGAGGAGCGGCGCCCGGTCGACCGGATCGAGACGCGGCGAAGTGAAGCAGCAGAGTCCGCAATCGGGTCGACAGTGAAAGCGGGCTCCCCGCAACAACGTGGCGTCGAGGGAGAGGTTCGGGCCGGTTCCGCTCACGGCCGGGATCAACGGCGAAAGGCCCTTAACGGGCCGGCCTTGGCACCGGCGTCCATGCCCCACGCCACGCCTGACGATTCGTGGCCGACCCCCACCGAAGAGGGACACGTTTCGGCCGCGGGATACCGACTGTACTATCGATCCGCCGGGATCGACCGAGACGGGCGGAGCACGCTGCTCTGCCTCCACGGGGGTCCGGGAGCGACCCACGAGTACCTCCGGCCGATCGCCGACCTCGCGGAACGGGGGTACCGGACCGTCTTTATCGACCAGCTCGGATGCGGCCGATCCGATCGGCCAGCCGACCGGTCGGTCTTCACCGTGGAGCACAACGTCCGGGAAGTCGAGGACGTGCGGCTCGCCCTCGGGCTTGGGCGTGTCCATCTTTTCGGGTCGAGCTACGGAGGCTTGCTCGCGCTCGCGTTCGCGGTTCGCCACCCCGATTCATTGCGGAGCCTGATCACCGCCGGGGGCGTCGCCAGCGTTCCACTCGCGGTCCGCGAGATGAACCGTCTGATCGACGAACTGCCCGAGCCGATCCGACAGTCGATCCGTCGCTGCCAGGCCGAAGGGCGGACGAGCGGAGAGGAATACGAGCGCGGCGTGGCGGCGTTCTACCAGCGCCACGTGTGCCGGCTCGACCCGGTCCCGCCGCGGTTCGCGAAGACGCTCCGAGAGATCAACCCGGACGTCTACGGACTGATGAACGGGCCCGACGAGTTCACGGTCGTGGGGACGATCGCCGGTTGGGACGAGAGCGATCGACTGGGCGAGATACGGGTCCCGGCACTCGTGACGGGGGGCGCCTACGATGAGGTGACCCCGGTGGTGGCCCGCCAGATCGCGGACGGGATTCCCGGGGCGGAACTCGAGATCTTTCCGAACAGTTCGCACCTTCCGTTTTGGGAGGAACGCGACGCCTACCTCGAACGGCTCGAGAGGTTTCTCGAGAAGGTTCGCTCCTCGGACCGTTCCGGGGCATGACCGGCCCCCGCGGATCCGCAAGCGCCCGGCGGGTCGGATCGGGCGAGGCCCGGGCGGCTCGCGCATCTCGCAGGGGGGAGTAAGCTCGTACGTCGGGTTCGATACTTGGCGAGTTCATCGTTGTCATCGCCAGCGTGCCGTATGGGATCTGGCTCGACCTAGCCACCCTCGCCTCGTTCGCGATCCCGTTCATCGTGCGGCAGGCCGGCCTTCCGAGAGCGCGCGCCCTACGCTACCTGGCGACGGCCTCGCTGGTCCTCGGCGTGTTCAGCGTGGCGACGGGGATCTTGAACAACGGGACGGACGAACCGTACGCTCAAGCCCGGTGGCTGGCCGTCGTGCTCGCGGGCCACAACCCGTACGTCTACACGCTGTCGTTCACGTACCAGCAGTTCCAGTGGTACCCGCCCCCGTACGTCGCGACGCTCCGCTCGACATCGACGTTCGTCTATCTTCCGCTCGGCACCTTGCTGGTGATTCCCGGCGGCGGGACCGGGTTCAAGGCGTTCTCGCTGGCGGCGTGGGCGGCCTCCGTCTATGCGCTTCGCAAGGAGCCGTGGGGCGCCCTCGTCTGGTCGAGCCCGTCGGTCGCCCTGATCGCCGCGAACGGATTCAACGACCCGATCCCGATCGCCCTGCTCTCCTTTGCCTTGGTCGCCGCGCCGGGACGGCGGTCGTCGAAGGTCCTCGAGTATCTCTCCTTCGGCTTCAAGCAGTTCGCGCCGTACCTCATGGGTCTTTACTACGCTACGCGGCGTCAGTGGCGGAGCGTCGTGATCACCGTCGCCGTCACCGTGGCGTTCTTGACCCCGTTTCTGATCGAAGGCCCCGCGTTCGCGGTGGTGTGCACGGCGTTCGTCCTGCCGGCCGCCAACTGCCCCGCCTCGTACCCGCTGCCGGGCGCCGCCTATCTGCACTGGAATTACTACCTCTGGCCGGTCTGGGCCGGCGCGGTCTTTCTCCCTCGTCTCGCGCGCTGGTGTCGCTCCGCGGAGGGGAGGGCTCACTTCGACTGGGCGATCCGGCGAATTCGCCCCCGCTCTCGGTGGCCGTCCCTCTCCTTTGGCGTGGCGGCGTTGCTGGCCTACGGCCACTGGTGGACGGATCCGGTTCGTCGACGACGGCCGTTCCCACGCCGCAACCGATCCGTGCCGCTCACCACCGACCCCCTCGAGAATCAGGTCGAATAGGGGAGGATGATTAGCGGGTCGATGGATTCGGCACGAATTCGAGACTGATCGAGTTCACACAATGCCGGACGTTCCGGGGGGTGAACCCCTCTCCCTCGAAGACATGGCCCAAGTGGCCGCCGCACCGCGCGCATCGAATCTCGGTCCGCTCTCCGTCCGGGTCCGGGTGCCGAGAGACCGCGCCCGGGATCTCTTGGTCGAAGCTCGGCCAGCCGCACCCCGCATCGAACTTATCCTCCGAACGGTAGAGCGGCTGACCGCAACGCCGGCACGTGTACACTCCGGGCGCCCAATGCCGCT
>JAKAVH010000274.1 GCA_021827545.1 Thermoplasmata archaeon | reverse complement strand
GCAGCCTCCGAACAAGCCCAGATTGGGGTACTGGGGGCTCCCCGAGTGGCCCACTTCGAAGGCGAACGCTGCGGGGTAGACCGTCGTCGGTGACCAAGGCATGCTCCCCTGATAGGAGTTCGAAACGTACGCGGGATCGAGCGGATAGTTGCCCCCGCACGCAGCAAATCCGAACCACTCCTGGTAGTTCGCGCAGGTTCCATTGTAGAGGGTCATCGAGGTGGCGGTGTGCTGCGTGAGATCCGTGACGGCGATCGTTTCGCCGGTGGGGTCTCCCGGCCATCCGTTGAAGACGAGGGAGAGGTGGTCGCCCCCGTGCATGTTGAAGAACGAGTTCCCTGATGTGGCGCCGTTCGCGTACAAAGGCTGAAGGAAGCAGGGATTCTCAAGGAGATTCCCTGCGCCCGAGCCTAGCACCAGCTGCCAAGCGAACGCCGCTGCGATCCAATTGTTGGTGGCGGTGCCGTTGAGATCGAGGGCGGTATTCGCCCACGTGGAGTCCGGGTAGAACTGAAGCTCGAGGAAGCACGCCTGCTCCCACGCATCCGGGTCGTTGAGGGTCATCCCGAACCAGATGGCGATGTACAGGTCCGCCTGTTCCGCGCTCGCGTTCCGGCTGACGGGGAGCGTGACGTTCCAGCTGATGTTCCCCCCGCTGCCCGGCAGGTTCGAATAGAAGTCGATCGATGGTTCATCGTGACCGATACAATCCGCCGGGTACTGCGCGTTGGTCGAGGGCGAAGGGCCGAAACCGACACAGTGAACGCCGGAGCCGTTGGAGGCGTACGAGCCGCCCGAACCGCTCCATCCCGCCCCAGCGGGGACGGCCGCGGGCAGAATCCCGGGAGGCTGGTATCCGCCGCCCGGCAATCGGAGTCCGGCCCATGATTGCGGCACGTTCGAGGCGTGGATGACGGGAAGTTGAACGGTGGTCCCCGGAAGTACCTCCGGACCGAGTGGGTTGGTAGTAGTGGTAGTACTGACCACGCCAGAGGGAGCAACCGGCACAGCCGGCGTCCCCCGAGAGAGCGGAGGGGGCGCCGCCGGACCGCCCGAATCGCCCGGTCCGGAAGGGAGGGGAAGGGGTCCTGCTGGGCCCGAAACAGCTGCCCCGGTGGTCGCCTGCCCCAGTGCCGGGGCTAGCGCGAATCCCACCGTGGCCAATAGTGCAATGGCAATCACGAGAGCCACGCCCATCCCTTCACGCGAAACGGCAGCAGTTGGTTCGCTTCTTGACAGCATACTTACCTCAGAACCCAAATCCTGACGCTGTTCATCCACAACAAGTCCACTCTCTTGGAAACCTGATGCCCACGCCCCGATTAAATAGATAGCAGCCGTAACGGTAAGGTGGTCATATTTTACAAACCACCTATCTACCATACCTAGTACTGATTCGCACGCATCAGCGCCCACGTGGTACCATCCAAATCGATCGCGCTTCGCAGGGGCGGCACCTGGCGGGCCTATCGATGGGGCTAATCTGACCCCGAGTTTTACGCGACGGGTCGATTTGCCGTCAGCCGAGAGCGGTTCCGAGCGAGATGGGTCCAATGATGCTCCGAGAGAACTCTTCTCGAGACGAGTTCACCTTAACCGATGCCCAATGCGCACCGGTCGCACAGCGGCTCCGGGCCGCCGCCCGGGGATGAAAGAGGAAAGACGCCAAGTCAACGCGTGCCGGGGAAAAACCGGGTCGCAACAAGAAGATCGTACGCTAAGCCGACGAAAGGCCAACGGGTCGCGCCTCCGTCGCTTGCCACGGCATCCCGCGGGAGGCGCGTCTGGCTTGCCGGTCTGGGTCGGTCGAGATTCCGGACTGGGCGAGATCTTTGCCGGCCTTCCGAAACCGTTGGGGGCGGGCTTACTTTCTCGCCCGTGCGTCGTTCTGTCATGGCAAACTCTCGTTCGCGCGAGTTGGTAGTAGGAATCCGACTTTGCTGTTCGAATGAAATTAGGTTCACCGACGATGAGAGCCGGTTGATAAGCGCCCCTCCCTCTGCGGAAGCCCGATGCTCTCGCGGAGCGACGTGAGGGAGTTGCCCGAGCGCTGGCGAAGGCGCGTTTCGGGGCGAACGCGCGCTCTCTGGGCGCTGGGCCTTGCCGTGGTGATGGTGGCTAGCGCCTCGGCGCTGGTCAGCACGGAGTCGCTTTCTCCGGCCGCCGCGACCGGCGACTTGGCGGGACTCCTTCGTCCCACGAGCACGGGACCGATTGCCGCCTCGACCTCGCTGGTCGCGTTGCCCGGAAGCGCGGCGTACATTCCTCCCGGCGCAACGGACGCCGTGGGCAACCTCACGCAGGAGACGACCGTATTCCTGGGCTTGGCCGTCCAGCACCCGCAGCAACTCGCGCAGCTGATTGCGGCCGTCTCGACCCCCGGCTCTCTGTTCTACCATCATTACATTACCCACGCCCAGTTCGAGCAGTCGTTCGAGCCGTCCCCCGCCACCTACCAATCGCTCGTCGCATACTACGAGAGCCAAGGTCTAACGGTGGTCCCCACGAACGATCGCCTCGACCTCGGGCTTACCGGGACGCTCTCCCAACTCGCCCGCGCGTTCAACACGACGATTGTCTTCGATACGACCTCAGTCGGAACGTTCTACTTCAACGCGGTGCCGATCGACATCCCGACGTCGTTTGCCTCCATCGTGACGAGCGCGATCGGGTTTTCGAACTATCCGTATCTCGTGCATACGTTTACCGAGGACCCGGCGAGCGGGCTCTCGATCGCCCAGGCGATCGCGAGCCGCGGGCTCTCCGTTCAGCAGGTAATGAACGTCTCGAGCGGCGGATTTGGCGGAGTCGGAGCGCTTCCGCAGCCCGCCTTCACTCCCTGGTCAGGGTACCTCGCGTACAACGAAACGGGGCTCATCCAGCAGGGCTACAGCGGCCAAGGGGAGACGGTCGCGGTGGTGGACCCGCTCGGCGACCCTTCGGCGGATCTCGATATTGCCATGTACGATGCACTGCTGAACCTCCCCTCGCCGGGGTCGTTCCAGACGTACGCGCCGTTCGGCCAGCCGACGGTGCTCGGGAGCCTGACCCAAGCCGAGGCGAGCACGGCATCCCTCGGGGACGCGCTCGAGTCCGCGCTCGATTTCGAGATGGTACACGGCTACGCTCCCTCGGCCAACATCCTCATGGCGCTCGCGCCGGACTTCGACTACACGATCCTCCAGGTACTCGTCGACGTGATCGTCAACCAGGTGGCGAACATTGTCTCGAATAGCTGGGGGGCTCCCGAGCCCGAGATCTCGATGTGGGCGACCTACTTCCATCCGTATGCGGAGATGGCGGCCGCCGAGGGGATTACCGTCATGGCTGCCTCGGGCGACGACGGCGCGCACGGGTACGATGCTTCGGTACCCTACTCGCTCCTGTGGCCCGCCTCCGATCCGTATGTCCTCTCCGTCGGCGGCACCACGCTCTGGATGAACGGCACGACGACGCTTCCAGTCAATCCCTTCGACTTGGTGCTCAACCTCACCGGGCCGCCAACGCCGCCCGAGGTCGTCAATCCGGACCAGCGGTGGCTCGAGGCAGCGTGGGATAACGCGACCGGTGGCGGCTACAGCATTCTCTTCCCGCGGCCGTCGTGGCAGAACGGCCCCGGCCTCCCCACGACCGGCCCCTACGCCGCCGAACGCGGCGTCCCGGACATCGCGGCGAACGCCCAGTTCAGCGGGAACGTGTGGGTGTACAGCGGAGCCGACCTCGGCTACGCGGGCGTCGGGGGGACGAGCTTCGCCTGTCCAATCACGGCGGGCATGCTCGCGACGATCGACTCCTATCTCACCGCGCAAGGGACATTTGCCGCCGACCAGTACGGCTCGCAGCTCGGCTTTCTCAATCCGACGATCTATTCCTTGTTGAACTCTCCTGTCTACCACCAAAGCTTCTACGATGTCGCCATCGGACAGAACGGACCGAACGGGTACTTCGACGCCGGCCCGGGCTGGTCTCCCGTAACGGGGGTCGGTTCACCGAACGTGGGGTTCCTCGCCCATGAGCTCGCCTTTTACGCGTTCTCGGCGGGAGCCGAGGGGGATGCCCGAACGCTCGGTAACACCGGGGTTTCGGCCTCCATCGAAAGCACCGCCCTAGGAGCGACGGACGCCGTGGGCGGGGCGAACCAATACTTCTATCTGAGCGAACCGATGAGTGACGGCTCCCAGCTCACGTTCGGCTATACCGTGGGGCCGGCCGTCCCCGAAGGCTCGTGGTTCTACGGCATCGCGCCCGCCTCGGGTGCCGCGTTCGGTGTGCTTCAGCTGGTCGTCGGCCCGAACGGAGCCGCCGGTGCCCCCGGGACTATGAACACCTATGCCATCGCCGAGACCGCGCCCGGGATCTGGAGCTTCGAGTTCAATGGGGCGGTGCTCACCTCCATGGGAGAGGCGAGCGCGTCCAGCACCACAGCCCCACCGCAATTCTTGGGCACCGTCATGGTGACCACCTCGCCGGACCCGCCGCTCGGTCCCTCGGTCGTTACCCACCTGACGTTCGCTAATGCGACGGGAGTCTGGGCTTCCCTTCCCTCTGCCCAGAGCGTGGAACTCGTGAGACTCTTCGCGAATT
>JAKAVH010000186.1 GCA_021827545.1 Thermoplasmata archaeon | reverse complement strand
CGGCCTCCGGACGAGCAGCGCAAGCGCCGGGTTCGAGAAAAGCTCTCCGAGGAGCCGCCGGCGACTCCCCGCAAGCAGATTAGGGGGGTCGACGTGCCCACGGTTGTGCCGGACCGTGCGCAGTCCCCCCGTGGTGCCGCGGTCCCCGAGCCGACCGCTCCAGAACCGGAGCTCGTTCCCGCGCTCCTCGTGCAGCGCGGCCGCGTTTGCGTTCCGGGCGCCGACGGCCCCGTCGTCGCCCGCGGCTCCGATGGCCGTTCGATCGATCCGCTGGACGCGATCGACGGGATCCGGGAGACGTATTCGCGTGTCTACTTCGTCGATCTCGACGCGATCGAAGGTGCCGGGCCCCAACTGGACTACCTGCAGGAGATCGCCCGGGATATCGAGGTGTGGGCCGATGCGGGAGTCTCCTCGGCCGACCAAGCGATCGACATCCTCGTCGCAGGGGCCCAACGCGTCGTGCTCTCGACCGCGCTGTTGGAGGGGCCCCGGCCGTTGCGCCGGCTTCTTCGGCTCACGACCGACGTCGCCGTGGAAATCGAGGTCACGGAGGTGGCGTCGGCCCGCCTGGCACGGGCGTGGGGTTCTACCGACTATGTGGAGGTCGCCACGGAGGTCCGGGCCGTGGGGATCCGCGAGCTGATCGTGAGCCCGCGAGCCGTCGATCCGGATTGGGCGTTGATCGCTCGCGTCGCGGCGGGAGGACCGACCTGGGTCGACGGCTCGTTCGACCGGCAGGAGACCGGCGAGCTTCGCCGCGCGAAGGCGACCGGGGGGATCTTTCACTTCTCGGAAGGCGAGCTCGCCGCGATGAGCCAGCCGTCCGAACCGACTCCGACCGACGAGCAGGGCGCGCGATGATGAGAGCTAGAACCAGCTGAACCGGGATGAATGATGGGCGTGCTGAGCGCGCGTCAGAGGCCTGCCCTTTTCGTTTATATACGACGGGGCAGGCCATTTTAGACCGCCTCCAGCGCGGGCCGGTCGAGGAGCTGGACCGTCGACCGGAGCTCGTCTTGCGAGGCCCCGATGTAGTAGGCCGTCATCTCGGGGGACGAGTGGCCATAGAGCACACGGATCGTGTTCAGGTCGGCGTGCCGCTCGTAGTACAGCATCCGTCCGAAGGTCCGACGGAGGTCGTGCGCGGAGAGCCCTGGAAGCCCCGCCTTGCGGCCGAGTCGCACCAGATCGGACCCGAAGGCGGTGTAGCTCTTCGGATAGACTCGCGCTTCCGGCGGCTTGCCAACCACGAAGGGTCGCATCAGGTTCGCCACGGACCGCGCGATGGGCAGGAGCTGGCGCCTGCCGCCCTTTCGGTGCACGAGGATGGTGGGCGCCTGCATGTCGAGGTTCACGTCTTGGACGCGGAGCTCGCATGCTTCCCTGCGTCGGAGTCCAGCCCACGCCGTCAGGGCGATCGATAATCGCGTCGCGTCTGAGGCCGCCAGCTCCATGAGGCGGTCGACGGTCGGCCCGTCGTACCATCTCCGCCGGGTGGCATCCCCGCGCCGCATCCGCCAGAGCGAGTGGATCTCCGCCACTCGGGACCGGTATCGGCGCAGGAACCCGCGCAGCATCCACATCGCCTGAAAGGCCGTTGCCTGGGCGAGTCGGCCCGGTCCCCGCGACCCATGCCCCGGGCCCCACGGATCCGCCGCCCACGCGGCGACCATCTCCGCGGTGACGTCCGATACGTGCTCGGGCCTCGGCAGCCCGGCTGCCTCGATCCTGTCCGGCCATACTCTCAGGCAGCGTGCGATGTTCGCCGCCGCAACAGGTCCCCATCTCCCTTCTCGCCGTCCTTCTTCCGCATAGCGCTTCGATGCTTCCGTCCACCACCGCCCAGATTCGGGCGCGGTGATCACCTCCCGGGCCGACGGATGCGCGATCACCTACTTGGACTCCTCCCCCTGCTTCAGTCGCGCGTGGCGGCGCGCCTTGGCCGCCCTGATGGCGGCTGTGACCCGGGACCTGTACCGCGGATTCATCCACGCGGCGCCTTGCTTGCTATTCGCGAGGTATGGGAAGCGTGGCCCGTCGTCGTCCCACATACCCAACTTGCGCGCCTCCTTCACGAATCGGCGATAGGGGGCGTCCAAGGGCCAGCCCCTATCGGCGGCGCGGGCGACATCCAGGTAGAGCGCCCGGATTCGGCTGCCCTGTAGCAGCCCGTGGAGTACTGAGTGATGATTTGCGCTGCTTTCTGAGGACAACGAGAGGCCACAGATTGGGCACTCCAACCGGGCAGCCGGCTTGCTCATCCGGCCAGTGAGCGGGTTTGTCTCCAGCCCTTGCGGCGATGCAACAACCTGCGCAGCGGCGCTCATGGAGGCACCACCTCGTAGGTGTTGATCCATCGGCCGCGCGCCTCCCTGTGGCGAGACCGCTGGCGTCCCACCACGCGGATCCTCCCGGCCGACCGCAGCGCGCCGATCACCGAGCCGATCAGGTTAGGCGGCATTTGCGCACGCCCGACCCCCTCGACTCGGTCCACCACGTCCTCCGCCGAGAATCGCCCGAGCTCGTCGGCCGCGCGAACGAGAGCGTGCTCCACCTCGAGCCAGAGGTCTGTGTATCGCAGGCGTTGCCGCTCCTGCGCAGCCACGAACGCCTCGTCCTGGGCCCAGCGGTCTAGGGTCATGGCGAACGTCACGATCAGCGACCTCCCCCCGGCCCGCGACCATGCGGGGCGCCTCGCGCTAGTAGCGACTCGTGCCACTTGCCCAGCGCACGGATCAGCGCGAGCGCATCGTCCGGCGATTTGACCTGGATGTAGCGCTGGCCGTACTCGATCCAGCAGCTGGACCCGTACCCGATCACCCGGACCGGACCGCACCGAAACTCTCCGTTCGACTCGGTCACCTCGGTCTCCGCTCTCGTCATCACGGTCGGCCCTCCTCGTGCACCATTCCGCAGATGGGGCAGAGAGAACTCCGCGGCCATCGGACCGGGTCCCCGGCCTGCGCACCCATCGCGGGGTGCTTGCTGTCGCGGGTGGTGACGCGGATGCGCGGGTCGGCGCCGCTGGCGGTCGCGTCAACGGGCACTGCACTCATGGCCGATCACCTGCCGGGGCGGAGGAGACTCCATCGACGTCTGCGAGCCTCAGCTCCAGGTATCGGATCGCGACCTGCAGCTCTCGGACTGCGCTGCGGAGAGCGGCCTTGACGACGTCCCTCGCCTCCTCTCGGGTAGGGGCGGCCGGCTGGAACCCGTTGGGCAAGGGGCGGGACCGCCGCGGCGCGCTCATTCCTCGGCCTCCCCGAACGAGCCGCCGAGCAGCCCGTAGATTGCCCGCTTGACGGCACGAGTCTCCGCACGAGCGCGAGCTTGGTGCTCGCGTGCGCCGAGCTCCTTGACCTTGGTAGAGACCTCGGACAGCCGGGAGGTGCCTACCGCGTCGACGTGTCGCGCTCCTTTGCCCGCGCGAGCTCGGACGACGAACAGGGCGTCGTCATTCCCCACGTCGCGGCTATCGGATGAAAGGATCTCGATGTCAAGGCCGAATGCGACACCGAGGCGGACGGCCCCGTTCCGGTTCATCGCCTTGGCCCCGTCGATGACGTCGTAGCAGTCGGGGTCCGACATCACATACCGGTGGAACTCTCGGTAGGCGTTGTAGACCCTGACCATTTGGTCGATCGGGACCTCTGGGCGGACTAGCAGAGAGGCAGCCACCCTGTCAGCCCGCTCGAAGCTCGGCACTTCCGCGTCGGCCTGGTCAACCTTGGTCGCGACCTTCGACTCTTCCTCCGCTTGGCCAGAGCCCTTGCCATCGTCGGATTCGCTAGGCCAGCCGCCGGGCGGCGCGGTGCGGAGCTCATCCGGTACGTGCCCCGACCGTACGGCGATACGCAGTTCGCGGATCCACTCGTCCGCGAGCTCGTAGGTCATCGCGCGCTCCGCCGCGTTTGGATCCGCCCCGAGCTCGACCAGGAACCACCGCTGCGACTTCGTCGCCGGTCCGATGGGACCGCGCGCGGGTGCGGCTGGCATCCTGGCCGACGCGCTCACTCCTCCCTCCTCGAGCGCCCGGTAATCAGGGCGAGCTCCGCTCGGGTCAGGGGTCGTCCCCCGAGCGACCGCGCGTGTCGCATGCGCCTCTTTCGGACTGCTCTCGCCCTGGCCGCGCTGCGTTGGCCCGGGATGTATCCGCTCGTCACAGGATCAACCCCCGTCGGCGAGTCTCGGCGAGGAACTCGTCTAATCGCTGAATTGACGCCCTCAGATTCCCCCACTGTCGTCCGGATGGTAGTACGCCCCGCTGCCAAGCTCGCGCGCAAGTGGCCGAGACGTACCGGGCGTCCAGCCTCGCCGCGTCGCTGAGGACGACCCTTCGACCGTAATCGTCCAGGCCTCGGAGCAGTCGCCGAGCCCACTGTGCCCTCTCGCGCCAGTGGAATCCGCCCGGCGGGTCGTTCTCGAGCAGCCGGATCGCGTTCTCGATTCTTCGCGCGACGTCCGATCGGCCGTAGTGGTCGAGCGACGCCCCGAAGCGGGCCTCGGTGCTGAGCAGACCCCGGTGCGCGAGCATCACGCGCTCCTCGCCGTCAGTGGGACGTGGCCCGCGTGCGGGGTCCCG
>JAKAVH010000235.1 GCA_021827545.1 Thermoplasmata archaeon | reverse complement strand
GTGGGGAGCGCGTCCCCCCGGCCCGCCGCGCGGGGGAAGGTTTACGTATAGGTCCCTGACCTCGTTCTCAGATAGGATGGGCGCCGCGCCGGGGGAGGGATTCGCTCGTCAGTGGGCCGGGACGCGCGGACCGTTCGTGGTCCCCCTCATCATCGCGCTGCTCCTTCTGGCCCCGACCGGGGCTGCGGCCGTCGGCACCGGGCCTCACGGGACCGCGGTCCCCCTGCTCGGCTTCGCAGGCACCGACGGAACGGTGCGCCTCGCCGCTCGCGCCATCTCTCCGGCTGCGTTCGTGCCGAGCCCTTCCGGGATCCGAGGAGCAACGCTGCTATCGCCCGCGAGCGCCGGGGCGGTCCTCCGAACCCTCTTCCCCAACTACAACGCGACGCTTCCCGGCAACTTTTCCGGATCCGTCGCCGGTTGGCAGATCGGTACCCCAGCGTACGACCCCGTGACCGGCCTCTTGTGGCTCCCGAACCGGGCCGTCGCCGTAGGCTCCGCCCTCCCTCCCCCGGTCGCACCCGCGATCCTGTACAACGCGACCACGAACCAGTTCGAGGGATTCGTCCCCTCGCTGGAGAACACCTCCGCCTTTGCGTATGATCCAGCGAATGGGCGGATCTACTCGGCCGACTACGCGAACGGGACAGTCGGCGTGGTCGACCCATCAACGCGCGCGTGGATCCACCGAGCGATCCCCGTGGGGGTTCAGCCGGCAGCTCTCGCCCTGAACGGCACCACCGGACAGCTTTACGTGGCGAACAAGGGCTCCGACAATATCACGATCATCGACACCGGCAACGAGTCCGTGGCCATCGGCGGAATCCCGCTGGGAGGAAGCCAGCCGTTCGCACTCGCGCTGGACGGTGTCGATCGCCGCCTCTTCGTCGCGGATGCTGGTGACAAGACTGTTCAGACTATCGACACCAAGACCAACACAACTGGCCCTAGCATCCCTTTGTTCGCAAACCCGGGAGGTCTCGCATTCTCAGCGTCCACCGACACGCTCGGAGTGACGATGCCTTCACAGGCGTTACTCGTTCTCGCAGCCGGTAGCAACCTCGCGGTCAAGACCGTTCCAGTGCAGACCGGGATGTCCCCTATCTTATCGAACGTGACTGGAACCTCGTTCATCGTCGGTAACCAAGCTGGCTCAGATCTACAAGTTGTCAACCTCACCGCGGCACCCCCAGCAGTTGTGGGTTCTCCAATCTCCGTGGGCACCAACGTCACCCAGCTTACCGGGGGCCCTACTCGCAACTCCCTGTTCGCCTGGGCCACAGGTTCGAGGAACCTAAGCGTGGTTGACCTGAATACGAGCAGCGTCTTGGCGGTCTCGCCGACTCTCGGTCCCCTACCGGGGAGCGTGGCGTACGACCCCACGACCAATCGACTGTTCGTGGCGGACCGCTCCGGTAGCTCCGTCATCGTCCTGAACGCGACGTCGGGCGCTGCATCCGCCCGCAACATCGGGTTCGGCTCCGAGGTGTTCTCGGTGGCCGTGGACCCCATCTCCAACCTCCTCTACGTCGGGACGATGGGCGCCGTCGATGCCCTCGATGCCCAGACGGGGTCGCTTGTGGCGAGCAACACCGGTCTCTCGGGCGTCAATGATCCGTTGCTCATCGACGCTGGGGATTCCGAGCTCTGGGTCGCGAACAACCAGACTTCCTTGGTGGCGCTTGATATCGGCAACCTCACCACGCGGTTCGCGGTCGCGGTACCGGTCCGCGGGACCGGCGAGGACACGATGGCGCTCGATCCGTCCCTGCACGAGCTGTTCGTGATCAACGCGATCTCGGGCGCGTTGGACGTGATCGACACCGTTACCGGAGAGATTCTCACCTCAGGAGTTCCCGCGGGACCCGCCCCTTCGGCGCTGGCGTACGATTCGGCGGACGGGCTCCTCTACGTGCTCGGATCGAACCTCACCGCGATCGACCCAGTGACGCGTCAGATCGTGGCCTCGGACCTTCCCCTGCCGGCGCATTCGTTCTCCCTGAGCATCGCGTTCGATGCCTCCCGCTCCTTCCTCTACATCACGACCTCGGGGCCCGCACCCGCATACCCCTCCACCGTCACCGTCCTGGACGGTTCGTCCCTCACCGCCAGTTCGGTTTCGATGGTAACGATCCCCGTCGGACAGCTCGCATCGGACGTGGTGCCGGCGATGCTCTCGGGGTCGTCGACCTCGTCCTACGCCCCCATCTGGGTCACGAACTACGCCGCGGAGACCGTGAGCCTCATCACGAGTCCGCCCGCGATCACCTACTTCCGGGCATCTCCCGACCGGGTCGATGCGGGTCAGTCCGCTCAGTTCCTGCTCGGCATCTCGGGAGGGTCGGGCGCGGTGATGGTCTCCTACTCCGGACTCCCTCCGGGGTGCTCCTCTGCCAACACGGCCACGCTGAATTGCACCGCGCTCGCCGCGGGGAACTACACCGTGAGCGCGACCGTGACCGACAGCTACGGGCTCGCGGCGAGCGCGACCACAGCGCTCGTCGTGGGAATCGGACCCACCGCCCGTATCGGTTTCGGTCCCGGTAGTGGGCCCATCGTGGACGTGGGCACGAACCTCTCGATGCTCGCGAACGTCACCGGGGGGACGAGCCCGTACAACGAGACCTGGTACTTCGGAGACAACAGCGTCGCGTACGGCCCGACCGTTGTTCACCGGTACCTCGCACCCGGCTTCTACCTGGTGAACCTGACCGTGAAGGACGCCTCTCAGGTCGTCGTCGCGACCTCGGCCGGTGTCCAGGTCAACCCTCCGCCCGCGTGTGCGATCGCGGTCTCTCCGTCGAACCGCACGGACCTCGGCGTCCCGATCAGCTTGCGGGCGACCGTGGCAGGTGGCACTTCGCCGGGCACATCGACTTGGGCCTTCGGAGACGGATCGAACGCGACCGGCCTCGCGGTCTCCCATGCATGGGTTCGGGCCGGTACCTACACCGTGGACTTCCGCTACGTCGATGCGGTGGGCTCGGTGGCTACCGCCGTCCTCGGCATCACGGTCGGAGCTACCCTCAACGCGGTCTTTTCGATCCGCACCCCCGCTTCGGGCACCTCCTTCGATGCCGGCCAAGCCCTCGACTTCGTCGCGACGGTGACGGGCGGGGTCGCCCCCTACAACGTCTCCTGGTCGTTCGGCGACGGCTCGTTCGGTGGCGGCCTCTTTACGACCCACAGCTACGGGAACGCGGGCTCCTACTCCATCTCGGTCGTGCTCACCGACGCGGGAGGCGGGAGAGTCAATGCGACGCTCCCGCTCAGTGTCGGGGGAGTCGGGACCGGGACCGCTTCGCCGGACGCGCAGCTCTTCCTCGGCATCCTGATCGGCGGCGCCATCGCCGCGATCATCCTCTTCGTCACGGGCCGCCCGCGCCGGGGCCCGCCGCCCCCGCCGTCGCCGTACGTTCCGCCCGCCGGGATCGCCGAGCCTGAGTGGAAGGAGTCCTAGCGCGCCGATCGCCCGTCGATGCCGGCCTGGGAGAACACGTAGCGGACCGGGACCCGTCGGGTCCCGTGGGTCCAATAGTCGCAGCGGGTGCAGCGCTGGCCCAGGGTCACGGTGTCGCCGGTGAGCGTCCGATTCTTGATCGGGTGCAGCTCCGAGGCACAGACCGGGCAGCGTTCGAGGGGCCGCGGGTCGTCCCGCTCGGTGTAGCGCACGCTCAGCCGAACGCCGGGGACGTCGATCAGCAGACGACGGAGTCGGGCCCCTCCCAGCGCCGCGAGCGGTTCGTCCCGGCGGATCTGACGGAGCAGCGCATCCAGGAACGCCGTCTGCGAAGAGAACGTCGCCTTGCTTCCACGAACGACCCGGCGCGCGGCCCGCTGGACGAGCTCGGCGGCCGGACGGCGGAACTTCACCGACCCGGTGACCTTATCCGGCACGGCCGTGGCCCCCTTCTCGGGCACGGATCTCCTCCTCGTAGAACCGGCGGGCGAGGTCGACCTCGAGCTTCCCGATCGTGAGCGCGGAGGACGCGGGTTCCTCGAAGTAGCGGAGCAGGGCGGCGGCCGCGGCGAGTCGGACCGCGCGGAGCTTGAGGCGGGGGGAGAACTTCGGGAAGTTGGTCTTCGATAGCGCGCGCTCCGAGACCTCCCTCAGGCGGTCGTAGAGGTTCCGGTCGAGACGCACGGGCCGTGCGCGAAACTTCCCGGAGAGGAGCGGATGGCCGGTCTCGATCGCGTGGACCAGGGTCAGGTGGTCCCGGATCGCGGCGGCAAGGGCGAACTCGAGCTCGCCCAGCTCCAGCCGCTCGGCGCTCGCCTCGACCGCGCGGAACCGCGCGCGGGTCATCGGGTGGAAGCGCAGCAGCATGCGGTCCTCGAGGGCGGCGAAGTTGGGGTCGCCGATCGTAGTCCAATAGTCCTGCGCGCCCGAGACACGGACGTTGTAGTTCACCGAGAAGAAGGAGCGGAAAGTGTAGGGGCCGACCGTGCCGAGGGTGGTCTCCCACTTCACCTCCCGCTGCTCCATGACGAGCTTGAGCGGCTCGACCATGCCTCGATACTTGAACCAGTCGTTGAACTCCGGCACGATGAAGTTGAACGTGCGCCCGGAGTAGGATGACCCGACTC
>JAKAVH010000012.1 GCA_021827545.1 Thermoplasmata archaeon | reverse complement strand
CCGAGGAGTGCCGGCTCGCCGCCCGGAGGATCAGGTTGGCCACTAGTCGAAGGAGCGCCGAGGAGAACCGTCTCTTCGGGAGACTGGCGGTGATCCGCGGGAGGAGCCAGGTGAGGACCCTTCGGCGTGCCTCCCGAACGGTCAGGACCCGCGATGGTCTTCGCCGCTCCCGCAGGCGTGAGTATTTCCGTTCGGCCGGGTCTCTCCCCTTGGGCCAAAGCCCGGCTCCGTGGCGAGTGGTCTTCACACCCGCGCGTCGCGGAGTCTCCCCCTTCAAGCTCGAGTTCCAGAGGAACCCGGAGTGCCCGGAGACGGGCTCAGTTCAGCCGAAGTTCTCTATCGGTGGACGCCAGCGCAAGGAATTCGGTCCCTATGCGTTTTCACGCCAATCAACAACCACCGAGTGATCCGGCCCAGTGCTCGAGTACGAACGCCGCACAGAGGGCCCAGCGGCGCCCTCACACGGTCTTGTTCGCCTTTCGAAGGAGCGACCAGTTTACCCCGGTGAAGATCGCGCCCACGAGAATCAAGACATACCCTACTCCGCCGGCAATGAGGATGGTCCATGCCGTCAGAGCCGAAGCTCCGGATGATGCGACCCACGGCGTCAACCAGTAGTAAACAACCTCGAGAACGATGCCTGCGATCACGAGAGCGAGGCTAACGTGGAAGTCGCGTCGAGTCTTCGTCCAACTCAGATGAATCCGATCGTCTGGGGACGATACCGTGGCTGTCATCGAGCATCCGTTCCCACATCCTCCGTAGACTTGTAAACTCTGTTGACCCCGTCCCCATGGAGATGACCTGATCGCCCAGTGGAAGAGAGGACCCGGAAGTAGGGTCAGTTCACACGAGGTTCTCTAACGGTGGATGTCGGAGTGCGGGAATCTCGGACCCGCCGGGGCCGGGGCCCGTGGTGTGCCCTTTCGAGTCCTTCAGCACCGCACGGCTCCGCTAGGGTCTTACTCGCTACCCCCGCACGTTCGGGCGGTCTACGAGTGAGCGATTCGAAGAGTGGCGAAAGATCCGTTCGCCTCCGGCCCGGCGTACGAAGCAACGCGACCCTCTCGACCGGCAGCAGTCGTCCCTCCGATCGGGGCAACGAAGGTCGACGGGTTCCGCAGGTTCTACGTCGGCGATGGCGACGCCGGGAGGACCGGGGGATCCGGTGATCGCCCGGGTTTCTACCGAAAGCGTTCTCACCTGAGAGTGCGGCATCGCCCCGGCCGAAGAACCGCCGCCGGATCCCCGGCCAGCTCCGGCGCACCTCGACATCCCGAACCGGCCGAAGCCGATGTTGAGTTTCGTGAGTCAGAGAGAGGTCGAGGGCAGGCGGCGCCTGCGACCCGTGGATGCTGGCCGATTCCGCCGGGGCGAGTGAGGCGCCCTCGGTGGAAGTTCGGACTCCGGCCGACAGCGCCACGGCCAGTTCGAAGAGTTCTTCGTGGGCGCCGACTGTCCCGGGGCCGGAGACGACCCGCGGTGGACCTGACCTCCGAGCCGCTCTCGCCGGCCACGTGGCCTGCCTTCGCCCGTCTCGTGGAGAAGCACAACGGTATCTTTGGCGGATGCTGGTGCATCTCCTTCCAGCTTGAACCGGGCGAGAACAAGCGATGGGCGGGAAGGTATCGCGAACTGAAGGAGGCCCGCGTCCGCGAGGGCCGGGCGCACGCAGCCCTGGTCTTCGACGGCCCCGACGCCGTAGGTTGGTGTCAGTTCGGACCCACCGATGAGCTCCCGAACATTCGAAGCCGAAAAGAGTACGAGAGAGGCCGGCCGGAGCCTCCCGACTGGCGCATCACCTGCTTCTTCATCGATCGCGACCGTAGAGGGGAGGGGATCGCCGCGTTCGCCCTGCGCGAGGCACTCCGATACATTGCCCGGGCCGGGGGCGGGACGGTCGAGGCTTACCCCGAGGACTACACCGGCGAAAGAACCTCGAACTCCTTCCTCTGCAGCGGCTCGCTCGGGATGTTCGAAAAGGCCGGGTTCCAGAGGACGCGCAAGATCGCCCTGCGTCGGTGGGTCGCGACACGGAGAGTCCTCCCGTGGCGTGGGGCGGGGGCGACCAACCGCCCTTAGCCGCTCTGTCGCAATGTCTCCCCCGGGGTCCCGTGACGGGGGATCGGCTCCCGAGGTGAGCCGAGAGCCCGGTGGCTCCAGCCGGCCACTCTTGATGATGCGGTCTCTTGCCCGGAGGGAGGCCCTCGAATCGGAAGCATCTTCCGCGCGCAAGGCCCCATCGCCGACGGCTTCGGTATCATGGGTCCCGCGTGCTCCTAGCCGATGGTCTCCTCGGTCCGGCCGACTGAATGGGCGGTCACGAGAAGGGGACTCCCTCATTTGGACGGGATCCCCCGCCGGTTCGCCATGGCGGAACTGGTCAGCGGGATTCATCGACGGCGCGAGGTTCCCTCCACTCCACGTCGAGGCTCCGGGGCTCGACGAACGTCCCGCAGTGAGTTCGGGCTGCCCGCAGGCATTTTCTACGCGCGGGCCTCGCTCTTTCGGGTGGGACATGAAGTGGGTCACCCGAGAGAACGCGCGAGTGGACCGGATCGCTTGCCCCTGGCTGATCCGGAAGTTTGTCGACAAGGACGCCGAGTTCCTCTACGTCCCTCGGGAGAAGGTGATGGAGGTGGCGAAAACGGAGGGAGCCATCCCCTTCGACGTGCCGGGCGTCGAGCTGTTCCACTATGAGGAGGGCGGAGACGAGTTCGTCAGCTTCGATGCGGTCATCCGAAAGTACAAGCTCCGCGACCCCGCGCTGCTCGAACTGGCCAAGATCGTTCGAGTCGCCGATGGGGGTACGGGGAACGCGATCGAGGCGGCGGGACTCGAGGCGGCCGCGACCGGCTACCGGATCATCGCGAAGGATGACCACGAGAATCAACGACTGCAGTTCCCCCTGTACGACGCCCTCTACGCGTACTGCAAGTGGAGGGTCGACGAGCACGGGACGCTCGAGCACACCGGTCCCTGAACCGTGCCCGCGTCGAACCTTCGGGAGTCATCCCCCCACGCCGAACGCACGGGGGTCCGACCGGATCCCGGTCGACGACCTCGCGGCGGCCTCCACCACGGCTCGTGGTCCGGAGTCCTTGCCCTTGTGAACCGGGTGCCCCCGATCCCCCGGCGTCAGGGCACCAGGAAGGACCTGTGAGAGAGCTCGCCAGGATCCCTCTGCCTCCGCACGCCGCGGACGGGGAGTTCGATCATGCGGCGGTCGATCCCGTGAACGACCGTCTGTACGTCGCGCACCCGTCGGTCGACGCGGTCGAGATCGTCGATCTCCACGCGCGTCGTCATCTCGGGTCGCTCCCCGGGCTCCGGGGCGTCGCGGGAGTCTGGGTCGATGCGCCTAGCCGCCATCTGTTTACCTCGAACCGGGGCGAGGATACGGTGAGCATCTTTCGGCTCGAGGAGGGAGGCAGCCGCGAGCTCTTCCGCTCCCCCACAGGGGTTCGACCGAACGGAATGGCGTTCGATACCGCTCGCAGTACCCTCTTGGTCGCGGGGGTGGGGGATGCGACGCGGGCGGACGCCCCGCCGACCCTCTCGTTCATCGATGCGCGTAGCGGACGCCCTCTCGGTCGCCTCACCGCTCCTGGGCGGACTCGGTGGGCGATCTTCCATCCGCCGACGGACGCGTTCTACGTCAACATCGCGGCTCCCGCGAGCGTGATCGCGATCCGCGCCGGGGAACTGGATCGCATCTCGAGGACCTACCCGATTCCCGCGATGGGGCCGCACGGGCTGGAGCAAGACCCCCGGGGAGACCTGCTCTATTGCGCGTGTGACGCCGGCGTCCTCGTCGCCCTGGACCTCGATCGGGGGTCCCCCCGGGTCGTCGCTCGGCTCTCTGGGCCGCCGGACGTGCTCTGGCTCAACCGAGCGCGTTCCCGCCTCTACGCTGCGATCGGTGAGCCCGGACTCGTCGATGTGTTCGACCTCGACCCGTTCCGTCCCTCCGAGAAGGTCGTGACGGCTGCGGACGCCCACACGCTGACCGTCGACGAGCGACGGGATGAGGTCCACGTGTTCCTTCCCGGGTCCCACGAGGACCTTGTACTGGAGGACCGACCTCGCTAGCGGGACCCGTGCCGGGTCCCTCGGCTCCGAGTATGGGCGCGCCGCAATCGACTCCCCACTTGCCGCCTGAGGTCTCGTGGCGGGGGGATCGCTGGTCCCTCACCACCGCCCGGACCTTTCGGGGCTTCGGCGCCGGCGCGTTGTCCGTGGTGTTTGCCCTCGACCTCGCCCGGGGGGGTCTCACGCCCGTCCAGATCGGCGTGGTGCTCGGACTCGCGATGGGCGCCGCGGCGCTCTGGGCCATCCTGATCCCCGGTCGGCTGGGATGGCTTCCCCACCGAAGCCTGTTCCTCCTCGGAGCACTGGCGGTCTTCGGTGGGGGGCTCCTCCTCTGGTACGACGTCGCAAACCCCTGGGCGCTGCTACCGGCGCTTTTCCTCGGCGGGATCGTGGCCGGGGGGGCGGACATCAGTCCGTTGGGAGCGCTCGAACAGGGAGCGCTCGCCCGGGTCGTCAGCGATCAGGGGCGTACGAGAGCCTGCGCTACGTACAACCGCGCGGGC
>JAKAVH010000239.1 GCA_021827545.1 Thermoplasmata archaeon | reverse complement strand
CAGCGATGCCACGATTCGGGCCCTCGCGGAGCTGGGCGAAGTGCCCGTGATTGCGCGCAAAGGCAAAGCCGAACTCGCGCGAATCGTAGAGGACCTCGAACGGATGACGAACCCGCCCGGGCCGAGCCAATCCCTTGCGCGGCTGCGAGAACGAGCCACGTATGTGGACCGAGTCGAAGCCGACATCGGGACGGAAGACCCTCACGCGGACCCGGCCATTTCCGAAAGGCTATCGGAGGCGGCAGTGTTCCTTGTCAGAATCCTGACGATGGCGACGGTGATTCATCGTGACCGCCATCCCGAGGTAAGGGTGGGGCGTGCGACTGAACACCCTGAACCGGATCCACCTTCCTGAACACCGCCCGCTCGCTCGTCTGCTGGGCTCGGTAGTAGGGTTCGGTCCCAAGCGGGCTCGAAACGGCTCGAGCCCATCGTTCCCATGCGAAATTTCTAGCCAGCCGAGGCGCAATCGGACCTCGGAGCGAGGCTTGGCCTGACGCAAGGGGTCTTCGGTCATCACCGATGGCCAGTTCAACGCATATCGCTTTACGACCCCAGGGTTTGATATCGCCCGTGAGTCTGTTTACGGCCCGACAGGCACCGCTCTTCGAGTCGCTCTCGGAAGCGTTCGAGCAACCTCTGGCTGTCCTCGACAGAATCATCGGGATCCTCGTCGGGAGGGAGGCCTCGCTGACAACGTCACAGCGCAAGTCCAACCTTCTATCACTCGCCCCGCTCTTCCCGGGCCTTCCGATCGTCCTGATGCGTCGGTACCGAAATGAAAGTGACCTCTGGAAGAGCCCATACTGGACCCTGCTGGGCCCGTGGGGCACGGGCATCTACGACATGATTCTGGCTCTTCCACCGGAGAACGACCAAGGATGGGAAGCAGTCGGGGTGGCCCGACCATTTTCGCTTGTCCACGGGGGAATTGTTGCGCCCAACTTCAAGAAGATCGGCGGCGGGCCGCAGGTCCTCATGTCACCTGAAGATGTCATTCTTCTCGCCCCCCCACGTCGGATCGCTCGAGCGCCATAGCCCCACCTCACCGCGGGAGCACGGATTGACCCTGCGTGGGAGTTGGGTTCCCGGGGGCTCTCGGAACCCAATAGACGGCCAGTGGTCGGGGAAAAGTCACCTGTAGGTGGGCCAGCCCAGTTTGGAGCCAGGGGTTACGTCGAACTGCCGCTCCCGAGCCACCATCAAAACAGGCCCGCGAACCCGTCCCGTTGAATAGGTCGCCGAGGCTGCGGAACTCCACGCGATGCCAGAGGAACCGCAGAATCCACCGCTCCCGGCTCCGCCACGCCAGACATGGTCGGCCGCAGAGCGAACCCAGGTCCTTCTCGGGATTCTTCTCCTGATTTTCACAGCAGTCGTTGCGTACCCGACTATCCGAAGTTTGACGTCGGGCGTGGCGATTTCCGCGCTCCTCCCGTCGACGCTGGGCCTGACAGCTTTGGTGGGGATTGCGGTGTTCATCGCGGTGGGGGGTCCGGCCAGGGTCCGCCGTTACCTACGGGAACGCAAACCACCCGAGGTGATCACTGCGAATCCGGACCGGATGACGGAGCTCCAGATTCTCCATCGGCGTTCCGAGGGCCTCTGGGCGGCCAATTCCAGCATGGCACATGGGTTCTCGTACGTTTCGATGAACATCCTCAATCGCCTCAACTCCGCCCCAGTTCCCCCGAGGGTCGTGCCCGAGGACCAGAAACGGTCCGGAGACCGGGCCAATTTCATCCGAATGGGTTGGAACGCCGGCTCGTCCGCAGACGATGCTGTGTTTTGGGAAATAGGTCGACTTATCGCTGATCAAAGAACTACCGACCCCGACACGTTCGCGAGTGCCCTTCTGCTTCTCCGACAAGTTGTACTGGCGTCGATCTCGGTTGCAAATTCGTTCGCCGACGAGGTCCGTCGGGCGGACCCGCTCGCGATTGAGATGTATCTCCGGCAGGAATGGCAGGACTTCCGCGACAAGGCGAACCTAGTTTCAGACCACATCAGCATGCTCGGCGAAAAGTCCGTGAAGGAGCTCTCGTTGGGCGACGTGAGCTTTTACTTCCCTCCCGTGAGGGGAATCGAACAGTAGGCCCGGGCTGTCCTTTCGCTGCGTGCACTCGCAGCGGCTGCGATCTCGGCGATGGGGTTGGTGGGCAAGTCGTGCCGGCAGCGAAGTCCACGATTCAGTGCCGGCAAAACCTCAGCCGATGCCCCAGACAGGTCACCGGGTAGTGATGTAGGGGTTCGCTCGGAGCGCGTCGGTGTGGCCAGTCAACTCCGGTGACGCTTATAGCGGCGGAGTACGATGCGCCCTCGTTGGGTGACCGATCGCCATGCGATTGAAGCGGTTCAGAGTTCAGAACTACAAGAAGGTCCAAGACAGCGGCTGGGTCACCTGTGAGGGCTTGACTGTATTCGTAGGGAAGAACGAATCCGGCAAGTCGTCCGTCTTCCGAGGCCTCTCCAAGCTCAACCCCTCAGACGGCCAGAAGTACGATGGTCTGAAAGAGTTTCCCCGGCGCCGATTCACCGCTGAGTTCAGCTCCAAGGACTGGCCCGTTGCGACAGCAGAATTCATGCTCACGGACGAGGATCGGAGGGAGCTCACCAAGACGTCGCCGCTCCTCAGGGACGTAACGGAGGTCGTATGCACACGCTACTATTCATGGAAGCTCACGGTGGGATTCGCTCCCCAGCCAACACTTCCCGACACTTCTGCTAAGAGCTTTCTGCTGCTTCTGGCCCGCCTAGAGGAGCAGGTTGGGGCGACCACCGGGGCGGAGGGTCACGGAGAGGCTACTGGCGTGCTCAAGGCGAAACTGCTTCCGATCCTCGAGCAGAAGGTTACTGAAATTCGAGCTGCCTCCCCGGGCGCTGAGGTCCAGGACGCAGCCGTCTCTGGGCTTATCACAGCCGTCACCGCCCAGCTTAACGAGAGTTGGCAGAAGGAGCTGATCAACCCTGTCCTCGACGAGCTCGCCCGATTTCGCGGGTCCGTCGCGGAAGTTGGCCAAGTTGGAGCGGCACGAACCTGGGTGGCGCAACATCTTCCGAAATTCGTTTACTTTGATCGCTACGACGTGATTGACAGCGCGATTCCATCGGGCTCTAGATTAGCGCCCTGTTCCCACGAGTCATCCCGGTAGCTCCTTCCCGTGGAAGCGGGGTCTTTCATGCCGAGGAACGAACCTTCCCCGGATGACCCGCCCAAAGCCCGAGTCCGAACTGGGATACCACCGGAAGAGCCCGCTGCCCAATCACCTCGAGCCCGGAGCTATCGAGGAGAGCCTGACCCGCCTTCTTCCCACCGACACGATCCAGCAGATCGCCCGAGATACCGGGTTCGTGGTCCGCGAGCGCAAGGTCGACCCCGTCGCCTTCCTCTGGACCTTGGTCCTCGACTTCGGGGTCCAACTCCACCGGTTCCTCGAGGAGTTGCGCGCCGCCTACGTGCGCTCCACCGAGCTCGAGGAGCTTGCCTACGCCTCCTACTACCTCCGCTTCACTCCGAAACTCTGCGAGTTCCTCCGACGGTGCCTCCAGTACGCGCTCGCCGAGCTCCCTCGGGAGCCCGGCCGCGACCTCGACCCGAGGCTCCGTCAGTTCGTCGAGGACGTGGTGATCAAGGACTCGACCGTGGTCCGCCTCCATGCGAGCCTCGCCACGAAGTTCCCCGCGACTCGCTCCCGCAAGGTCGCCGCGGGCGTCAAGGTCGATGCCCTCCTCAGTGTCTGCGCCAACGGGCCGAAGAGTGTCGCGCTCGTGGGCGAGCGAACCCACGACATCAAGACCCTGCGCCTCGGCCCGTGGGTGAAAGGGCGGATCCTGCTCGCCGACCTCGGCTACTACTCGCACCGCCACTTCGCCAAGATCGCGGAGTACGGAGGGTTCTTCGACTCCCGGCTGAAGGCAAGCGCGGACCCCCTCTTCGTTCGCTCGCTCAAGGTTCACCGCGGCCAGGCGATCGACCTCGAGGGGAAGCGCCTCTCCGAGGTGCTCCCCCGCCTCCGTCGCGAGGTCCTCGATGCCGAGGTCGAACTGTCGTTCAAGCATCGGATCTACAACGGCCGTCGGTCGGGGGACACCTTCGTCTGCCGACTGGTGGCGGTGTGGGACGAGAAGGAACGGGAGTACCATGCCTACCTGACGAACATCGCCCCCGAGCGATTGACGGCGGAAGAGGTGGCGGAGCTGTATCGGCTCCGCTGGGAGGTCGAGCTCCTGTTCAAGGAGCTCAAGTCGAGCTACGCACTCGACAAGTTCCGGACCACGAAGGCAGTGGTCGTCGAGGCGCTGATCTGGTCGGCGTTACTGACCCTGGTGGCCAGTCGTCGCCTCCACAATTTGGTGCGAGCCCGACAACCGGCCGAGCTACGGCCGCGGTACACGCCGATCCGGTGGGGCAAGGCGTTCCGTCGCTCCGCTCGAGACGTCCTGACGCTGATGCTGAGTCACCTCGGATTGGATTCCCGGGTGGATGAGAAGCGGTACGCGAGGCTCGTGAGCGTACAGCTGACCCGGCTGGCACTCGACCCGCACGTCACGCGCCATCGACCGAGGGACGCATGGTCGGTGTGAGAGGCGCGCTTAATCTAGGCCGGATGGAAGCGATTCATCCCTTCATG
>JAKAVH010000119.1 GCA_021827545.1 Thermoplasmata archaeon | reverse complement strand
AGGGGCACCCAAAGTGGGGGGTGCCACTGGGGGTGCCACTGGGGTGCCACTATCTTTCTCTGACGGGAGACGTGTTTGAGTGGCACCAGTGGCACCACTTTCGGGATTTCGATGGAAGTAGAGGCGAGTGCCCCCCGTCCCCTTCCGTCGCTCAACGGAAAGCCCGAGGGTCCGGAGCGTTCGGCGTACCCGGGCGATTGCGTTCCCCACCTCCTGCGAGGTCACACCCTTGGGGAACGACTCGCGGTGGTCGGCGCTGACCCGTCGCGCGATGGCCTCCGGGGTGATGGTCTCCCCCGGTTTCAGTTCCGCGAAGACCTCATGGAGCGCACCGACCCACGGGTTTTCCTCGGCCGCGGCGAGCTGCCGCGACTGGTTCTCGGACCAGGCCGTGTCAAAGTCCTCGACCCCGTTCCCGGTCGCGAGCGCGACGGCACGCCCGATCCGGGCGAAGTCCGCCATGCTGTCCCCGTTCCCCGCCGGCGGCGAGTCCCGCAGGACCCTCGCGGCGCGGCAGGCGAGGTCGAGGAACCCACCGAGGATGGCGGGATGGGCCTCCTCCCAGGCGGCGTCATACTCCTCGTCCCCGAGCGTTTGGTCCGGCTTGACCGCCCAGAGAAAGAGCACCCGCCGGATCAGGTCGGGGTTCTTGGGCACCGCGGTGATCCCGTTGAGGATGATCCGTGGGATGAGCCGCGACACTACCTCGTCGCGGTCGGTGTAGAGCCGCCGTTTGGCGAGTCCCGTCCCGGTGCACAGCCGAGCCAGCGCATCGCTGAGCCAGAGGTCGATGTGGCTCACGTTGTCGAGGCTGATGGTCGCCCGGTTGAGAGCGAGCGCGAGCAGGTCCTGCTCGGTCTCGGGGATCGGGACGTGCTGTACGATCGAGGGGTCCGTGACCGCCCCGAGTTTCGCCGCCGCGTGGGATTTCCCGGAGCCATCGTCCCCGTTCAGGATCGGGATGACCTTGGGGGACCTCGGAGAGAGGATCGCGTGGACGACCTCCGCCAGGACGAGCAGCTTCTGCCCCTCGAGGCGGAGCGCACGGGCCACCTTCTCGTCGGCGCCCCCCGACTCTTGGGGGTCGGGGAGTCCGAGCGAAACGAACCGGAAGAGGCCGTTGGCCCGAGTCCAATCTCCGTCCGAACCGGGGGCACGCTCGGGTTCCGGCAGCGGGAGCATGTGACTCGGGCGCTCGAAGACTGGTTTCGCGGCCCGCTCGACCGACCACCCGTCGGCCCGGATCCGAACGCACCGGCGTTCGGAATCCCCCAGGTCGAGGATCGTTTCGTATCGTCCGACCGGAGCGACCCGAATCGAGAGGTCGACGACCCGGGTCCTCGGCAACTCGGGTGCGGTCGCTCGCCCGGCCATGACCTTGGCCGCTCGGGCAAGGTCTCGGTCGGGAATCCGGTCCCCGGCAAGCGCATAGTACCGGAACCCGACCCAATCCACGAACGTCGTCGAGCTCGGGTCATGCACTTCGACCCCGTGCGCCGTCGGGATCGCGACGCGCGCCTCGCCCGAGAGCGTTCGGAAGGGGCGGAAGCCGTGCCGCGACACGAGAGCGTTGTAGACGACGTACGCCGGCTCGACGAGCACGTCGACTTCTGTCTTGTCCTTCCCGTGACCGACTGTCTTCTTCTCCTTCTTGATTTCGAGTTCGGGTTCGTCTTCCCAGCCCGTCTTGCCGACCCACTGAAGGTCGACCTCTCCGGCCTCGGTCAAAGCACCGGGCCGGTCCGTCTTGCGCGGGGCTCCGGTGCTCCGGCGATTTCGGACCTCCTCGGCAATCCCTCGGAAGAAGGGCGATCGCTCGAGAGTGGTCCGCTTCAGGTGGAAGGTCTTCTTCGGCTTGCCGTCCGCGCCCTTCCGGGAGACCCTCTTCGCGCGGTCGGCCCAGTCGCTCGTGTGTCGGACGACCTCTTTGTGTCGGTGGAACCTCTCGACCTCCCGGGGGGTAAGCCCGGCGTCGACGAGCATCTGCACGAGCCAGTCGTTGGCGTCGCCGGGCCACCCGTCCGTAGTGACCCGGCCGTCATACAGGCGGCGTGCGATCTCGGCAGCCTCGGGCCCAAGCGGGAGTGCCTCGAGCTTCCGGCAGACCTCCTCGATGTCGATCAAGGGCGGCAGCGTGGTGACGTCCAGGGACCGGCCGTCCCCGACCCGGACCTCCGACGGGGCACCGGGCGGATGTGACGGCAAGAAGGAGATCCTTGCGGGATCCTTTGTCCCGGGGTCGAGGTGCCCACCGAACAGCTCGTTGAGCTGAGCCCAGACGCCTTCCCACTCCACCGTCGCGACCGGGGCGGCGAATGGGACCACGATCCGGAACTTCGGCCTCACCGCGGTGTGCGAATGGGTCGTGTAGATCACAAACGCCCAGCCGCCGCGTCGAAGCACGGATTCGGCACTACTCAGGGGCCATCCATCGTCGATGTCGCCGACGAAGGCGGTGAGCGCGAGGACGCCCTCGTTCCCTCTCCTCGCGCCGACGGCGTACTGCGTCGGCGAGAAGAGTCGCCCGTCCTTGTCCTGCCGGATATCGTGCCGACGGAGCAGGTCCACGAGCTCGTCCCATCGGAGCGAAATCGGTTTCGGGGCATTGTCACTCAGCCGATCGAAGAGGGCGATCCCGCAGCGGTCATCCCTCGGCGCGTTCGACTCCGGGTCCCTGCCGGCCGTCCCGGTCCCGATGTACGCGGAGATCCCGACCGGGACCGCGATGAACGGGTTCGCGTGGACGAGGGTCGGGTTCTGGTCGGAGAGGACCCCGTTCGTGTGGGCGAAGGTCGGGTAGGTGTACGCGATGGTCGCTATGCTGAACGCGGCGGCGATGGCGATCAGCGCCACGATCGCGATGACGAGGGCCGGGGGGGTGGTCTTCACAGCCCCCTCTGCGGGAGTTTCGGGACGTAGACGAGACCCAGCTTCTCCTCGACCAGGTCGTCGATGCATCTCAAGCAGAAGTCGACGCCCAGGCGTCGGTCGCGGTAGCACGAGTGGTCCGGCGAGAGCCAGCGGTTGCAGCGACCGCACCGCGTTCCGGGTTTAGGCGGAGGTTCGAGCCCCACGGTCCGTCTCCCTCTCGGTTCGGAGTTCGATCATGCTCGCTGCTGGACCCTGAGGACACGCACGAGCGACGGGAACAACGCGTCAAACTCACGCTCCGAGATCCGGTCCGGCAAGGTGAGCAGCAACTCACGCCCCGGGTGGCCCGGGGCGAACGATTGCGAGACGACGGCCTTCGCCGGAGTCAGGTCTACCGTCATCCCTCTGCTCCAATCGCTTCGACAAGTCGGTCGATCTCGGCCTCCTTCCCGGGCGGAGCCACCAGAAGGAGGTTGCCGAGCCCGAACGCGACGAGAACTTCCGAGCCGTCGGTGACCCCGACGGCATCCGCCCAGGAGCGGGGGACTCGGATGACGAAGGATTTTCCACCGGTTCCGATCTGGTTCACCTTGCGGTGCTCGCGAATGAGCATGGCTTGTTCGAGCCCCCGGGGGGGCCCCTCGCGAGAATGTAGGGACGGACCTCAATAACTATATGCCGAATATCATACAGTATGAATTATGCCAGACAAAGTGAACCTTCCCCAAGCCAAACAGGGGCGACCACCCGCGAGCCTCAACGGAGGTCACTCCCTCACCGCACGATACGCCGAGGAAGTCTATGAGATCATACGGTCCCTGGTGGGGCCGGAGAACCGTCCGGTGCGATTCCGGGAGATCTGGCCCAAGCTGGTCCCAAAGAAGCAACACTCGAACGAGGAGAACTGGAAAAAGCTCACGACCGAGAGAGCGCTCAAGTTGCTCACCCAGGCGGGCTGGATCGAGCGGACCATCGAGGGGTACCGGGATCTCGGTTCGCAACTCTATGCGTTCCACGCTGCTCGCAACGAACTCGAGCAACTCCTGGACGTGGGTCGGCAGACGCTCGAGGCGGAGCCGGGCGGTTCGGGCACGGAATCCTACGATTGGCTACGCAAGGCATCCAGCCTGAGCCTCGACCTCGCGGCGACGTTGGGGTACTGGCTTCGCGCCTTCGACCGACTTCTTGTGCGTCGCGCGGAGGAACTCGGCTACCGCCTTCCGCAGCCCGTGTCGTTCGGACTGGAAGCGGTCAGCGAACGCGGAGCGGATCTCAGCCCGGGATTCCGGGCCGGCGTGGTGGCTGCGGAAGTCGCCGATGGCTACCTTACTCCGGAGAGAGAGAACGCCATCGGCAAGCCGGGCTTGCATGAAGCCCGTGCGGAAGGCCCGCTCTCGTACCAAAGTGCGCTCGCGAGGCTTGGTCAGAGGGCGCTCGCTCCGACCCTATCAGGAGCGGGACCGCGACCGGGCATTCCTTCGGCGGAGTGGCGGGCGGCGGCGAATGCCGAGCTTCTGAAATCGCGAAGGACAGCGAGGACGCTTGCACGTGAGCGACGAGAGGTGCTTCGCGCTCAGCGAACGGCCTGGCAAAACGAGCTTCATGTTGGCTACTCGAAGGAGTTCGAACGTGACTGGCACCATCTCGACTCTGAACTCGCCCGAGAAGAGAAGCGGAGGTGCCGATCGAGAGCCGCGAGGAAAAACAGGCTCGACGGTCCGGGAAATGTCGCGCGTTAGGGTTGACGTGGCTATCGAAGAATAGATCGGAA
>JAKAVH010000134.1 GCA_021827545.1 Thermoplasmata archaeon | reverse complement strand
ACGGAGGCCGGGGGGTCCGGCCACATCCCGAGGAGAATCTCGAAGAACACGATCCAGATGCTCGCGTACACCGCCGCCCAGAGCCGCATCGATCCCGTCCCTCCGAAGACGGGCGGAGGCACCGCCCACCTGACGGCGCGAAGAACGGACGGACCAGGTATGTACCCTCGGTCAACCCGGGCCCACCAGCTCTGTCGCCGCCTGCCAGGGATGCCGCGAGTACGGCGCCGGGCCGGGGCCTGTACGTGGGCTTGTGCGCGACGGGGCCGGTGGCGAGCGCCCGCTATCCACCCGGCACCGCTCTACCGTGGAATCCCCCACCCTCTGCCCACCGGGCCCAGGGACCCGAGGAAGAACTCGGGGCCACGGGCCCGCGATCGGCCCCTTCGGCGGTACCCTCGTCGGCCACTTCGCGGGAGCCAAGCTTCACCCGTCGGACCCTGGCGAGCCGGAGGGACAGCACGGATTCTCGGGACGACGGCCGTGGTGCTTGCTCTCGTAGGTCGTGACCGAGCGCGACCGCCCGCACCCGTAGGGGGTGGGCCCGGAGGAGCCGGCGTGGTAGGGGGGTGAGTGGCTCTCGCTCGCAGATCACAAGTCATCTTGAGGGTGCCCGCCTCGTTCGCTGGATCGGACCCGGTGAGCCGACCGCATCCGTGAGCCCGATGGCGTCCGGACCTCAACCGGTCGCCACGGCCGTCGAGACGGTCGGAGCGAGGCGCAAACCACCGTTCTCCCCCCCACACTCGGCGGGGAAGCACGGGAGTCGGCCCGGCGGACGTGATACGCGAACTTCGCGACCGATGCGCAGAGGAAACGACCCTACCTCCGAGGATCGAGGCGCGAGGTAGCCGAGGCCGAGCCGAACAGCGGGACCTTATCACCCTCCCGAAGCTGAACCTTCGTACGGAGACCCGAGGAGATCCTCATGACCAAGACCCCCATACGGCGTCCGTCCCCGGCCGGAAAGAAACGACATCATAAGGTGCGCCAGCGAAGGATCTCGGCTCGACGCCGCCAAGTCCGGCTCGGTGGCGGGCGGCGCTGAGACCGGGGCGACCGTCGGGGTTGAGTCCCCTCACCGTGCTTCCCGAGGCGAGGGTGAGGCGCGGGAGGGGTCTTCGGACCATGACCGGCCTCTTACGGCCGACACGGTCTGAGGGGAAGGTGGCCCGCCGTGCGACGCAGCCCCTTCGGATCGGGAACGACTTCTCCCCCCGAATGTTGGGGGTGAGTGTTCGCCCGGACCACCCCCGAGCAGCCCTCAGGAGTGTTCCCGAAGTAGGGGGAGCCCCGCCGGCGGCGTACTCGCCTCGCGGTGTGGGCCGAGGTTCTGGGCGTCCGTCCGACGCACGTGCTCAGGAGTATCTTGAGAGTATCTTCGGCAACCATTCTTACGCCGGCGGGTCCTAGATGACTAGGAGCGGATGTCGCGCAACCTCCCGGGTCCGAAGATCGTTCTTGCCGTCCTTGTGGCTGTCGGGATGGCCGCCTCGGGCTTCGTGTCTCTCTCGCCTTCTTGGGGTTCCAAGAGTACGATGGCCCCCCTCCCGACCGTAGCGCACGAGACGTTCTCTCGGTCGACATCGGCCGCCCATGCCGGGACGGCGTCCGTTCCGGGCCCCTCCCAGAAGCCGCCAGCTACATGCTCCCGCGGGGACTGTCCTTTCGCGAGCGGGGACAGCGCCGCTCCGGCCACATTCGGACCTTTCTGGACGAACCTGACCTCTGCGTCCAGCCCTGCCTGGACCTATAATGCCGCCATGACGTTCGACACCGCCAGCCAGTCCGTTCTCCTGTTCGGTGTGAATGGCTCGGGCGGGTCCGTCGGGGACGGCACGTGGCGCTTCTCGAGCGGCCAGTGGGCGGACCTCTCGTCCGTGGCGGGCGCGCCGCCTCCTTACCAGGCAGGGGAAAGGATGGCCTACGACGCCCGCGACGGATACGTCCTCCTGTTTGGATGCGCCGCGATAACGAGCGGCAACTGTAACGATACCTGGCAGTTCTCGGGTGGGACGTGGCATCCGGTGGGCGCCATAAGCCCCCCGCGGGCGACCGACGTGCTGGGGACTTCCGGTCAGGCGGGCCCGCTCAGCCTGGTCTACGACGCGAAGGACTCCTACGTCGTTCTGACGAACGGCATCGACACCTGGAGCTACAGCGGCGGCATCTGGTCTCCTTTCTGTCGCCTGCCGTCCAACTGCAGCGCGGGGTTCACTCCCGGGCCGAATCTGACCGGAACCGCGGTGTTCGACGCGCAGGATGGGTATGTTCTCTTTGTGGGGGTCGACGATCGTAACGGTTCGATCGTCGGGGGTGGAAGCTGGACCTGGAAGTTCAGCGGAGGCCAGTGGACCAACATCTCGGCCGTCTCGGGGACCGCACCTTCGCCCCGGGTTTCGCCCATGATGGCGTATGACTCCACCACCGGAAGTGCCCTGCTCTTCGGCGGTGCAAGTTGCACCGACCTGACCTGCGGAGGGCCGGCCTACCTCAACGACACGTGGACGTTCCGGGCGGGGGCGTGGCGGAACGTTTCCTCGGGCACCGCGCCCCCCTCTCGGTCCGACGGCCAGATCGCCGACGACCCCAAGGATTCCTCGATTCTCTTGTTCAGTGGGCAGGACGCGACCCTCCCTCGACCGAACGACACTTGGGCCTGGGGGGTCAGCCCGCCGATCGCGGCGCTCTCGATATCGGTGAGCCCGGCGGTTCCGGTTCCCGGCACTCCCGCGCTGTTCAACAGCTCGTTCCAAGGAGGGGTAGGGCCGTTCACCCACAGCTGGAGATTCGGCGACGGCGGCACAAGCTCGACACCGAACGCCACGCACACTTTCAGTGCCGACGGCCTTTACGTGGTGGAGCTTTGGGTGAACGACAGCGCCGGCCACACGGCCACCGCGTCCCTCCAAGTTCGGGTCTACGCCCCGTTGAGCGTGGCCATCGCAAGCGCAGCTCCCAACCCGGCGGCGCTCGGTCAACCCGTGATCTTCACCGCGAACGCGAGGGGGGGTACTCCGCCGTACACGTACGCGTGGTCGTTCGGAGACGGCGGAGTAGGAGGGAATCTCTCGGTCATCGCTCACGCCTACACAACCAACGGACCGTTCACCGCGCAGGTCACGGTCCACGACGCGGCCGGCGGCGCCGTTGGGGCGTCGGTCAGCGTCTCGATCCTGCTCCAAGCCTTGGTCGGGTCCTCGACGACGAACGGGTCTCCCCCGTTGACCGTACACTTTGTGGGACAGGCGCAAGGGGGCTCACCGCCCTACCGGTTCACTTGGACCTTCGGCGACGGCGAGAGCTCCCGGCTAGAGAACCCGACCCACACCTACGACGTCTCGGGTACGTTCACGGTGTCCTTGGCCGTTCTTGACAGCCAAAACGATAGCTCCGTGAGCTCGCTGGTCGTTCGTGTGGGGGTCTCGTCCGCCTCCGTTCCGTCGGGCCCGGGTGGGCTCTTCGACGTCGTCATCGCCGTGGGCCTCACGGCCGCGGTGGGCGCCGCATGGGTGACTTCCTACCTCGTTCAACGGTCGCGTCGCCAAGAAGGAGAACGGTGGATCAAGGAACTGAACTCGGATTCCGAGAGCCGTAGGGAGGAGCCCGAGCCATAATCGGGGAGAACGGGGGGTCCCGATCCGTTCCCTTCCGCCGAAGAGGACCGTCCACTTTACTTCCCCGAGGACCCATGGAGTTCTCGAGCGAATGGATGCCCCGACCTGGTTCGAACTTACCCTCGTGGCCCTCGTCGGGCTCGCCGCCGGTTGGCTTCTCCGTTCGCTGTTCCGGCGCGAGCCGGTAGGGAGCCGGGTCGCGCCACCACGGGACCCGTCGGCGTCCCCCTCCTCCGCAGCGTCCGATGAAGCGGCACCGACGTACCGCCGGTCTCGCCCTGGGACAGTCGTCGTTTCCCCGCGGCTCTCGCAAGGCGCCGATACGTCGGGTCGGGTGATCGCACACCTTTCTTCCCTGGGAAGGCTGGGGAACGACGACGTGGGCCCGCTCGGCTTCACTCAGAAGGGAATGAGCGCGGCGCTGGCGATCCGGCAGGGGACGCTGACCAAGGTCTTGTCGCGGCTTGAGGCGGCCCGAGTGATCGAGGTGGACAAGAGGCACGTCCGGGGCCAACCGCGAAGACTGAAAGTCTACCGATTGACCGCGCTCGGAGAGTCCGTCGCGCGCGAGCTACGCCATCCTGGGAGCGCCCCTACCGCCAGGTTCGAGCCGCGGCCCGCCGCGGGCCGAGCGATCGACCCACCCGAACGGACCTAGCCGCTCGTGCTCACCCCCGGGGTTGTATCTGGCGAGCCAGCGCAGATCCGCTCCGGAACGATCGATCGCGGCGAGTTCGGCACCGGACGCCACTACCGAGAAGCATCCGAAATGGTGTCGCACCATTCGGGGCACCCCCGCCCCGAGAGCCGAGGCCAAGTCGCGCGGGAATCCCGTCGATCCCGTTTCCCGTGTCCGGCGAACCCTAAGAACGGTGGGTCGGGTGCGGAGGGGTTCCAGTGACCGCTGGATCGGATCCCCCGGTTTCCTAGGGCCCCGAACGGCGGCCGACATTACCGACACCGAAGCCGGGACCACCGATCCACTCCCTGCGGTGCACCCTGGCCGCGGGCACGGGTGGCCCTCTAGGCC
>JAKAVH010000247.1 GCA_021827545.1 Thermoplasmata archaeon | reverse complement strand
TTCCCGACCTCGTCGATCACGATCACGTCGGCGGACTCGCGCGCCTGGGCGAGCGCGCGGGTGCCGAGGTCCTCGAGCGCGGCGAGGTTGACGCCGTAGCGACCGGACTTCACGCGCGACTTGAGCCCCTCGTGCGCGAAGACCGCGTGCTCCTTCGTGAGCCAGTTCGTGATCCGGAATCCGGTGCGTCGCTGCTTCTCGACGATCGGCTCCGTGACCATCCCCCCGACGGTCACGCCCTCCTCCTCGAGGAGCTGGACGATCCGCAGGAGCGTCTGGGTCTTTCCGGCCCCGGGCAGACCCGTGATGCCGATCTTGACCGGAGGAGAGAGACGTCGAGGCATGGAGAATAAGTGCGTAAGCGCCTCTTCTAGGCGGGGGGCGAATAAGAAGGCATCGCGCCCCGAAGCGACCATGCATCGGATTCGCACACCCGCGGAGCGGCGAGGCTCTCGGGGCGAGACCCCCTCGGTCTACCCGCCGCGCGAGGATTCGTTCCTTCTGCTCCCGTTCGCAGCGGTCGCTCCGGGAACGCGTGTGCTCGAGGTCGGCGCGGGTTCGGGGATCGCCGCGATCGCGGCCGGGCGCGCGGGAGCGCGCGTCGTGGCGACCGACCGGAACCCGCGGGCCCTCGCGCGGCTGCGGGAGGCCGCGCGGTCCGAAGGTCTCGACCTCGACTGCGTGCGCACGGACCTTGCCCGCGGCCTCGGTCGGTTCGACCGGGTGCTCGCGAACCCCCCGTACCTCCCGACGCAGCCCGAGGAACGGGACCCCGACCCGTGGACGAGCCTCGCCCTCGACGGGGGCCCGGACGGCTGCCGGGTGCTCGCCCGCCTGTTCCACGACCTGCCCGATCACCTCGCCCCCCGCGGGGAGGCGTACGTGGTCGTCTCTACGGTGCAGGACGCCTCCGCGCTCGTCGGCCTCGCCGACGCCTGGCGTGCGGCGGGGGGACGACGGAGTGTGGTCGCCTCGCGATCGCTCGAAGGCGAGCGGCTCGACGTCTGGCGGCTCGATGTCGCCGACCGGATCGGCCGGGCCCCGACCCGGCGGGCTAACGGTGGCGCTCGGCGTAGTCGAGGACCGCGCGGAGGAACTTCTCCCCGTCCCCGTACCCCGCCGACGAACCGCTCCGCGTCCAGTCCGGTGCCTGCGCCCGGTCGAGCGCTCGCTCGGGGTGCGGCATCAGGCCGAAGACGTTCCCTTCCGGGTTCGTGAGCCCGGCGATGTTCCCCGCCGAACCGTTCGGGTTCCACGGGTACGTCGCCGGCCGTCCGTCCGGCGCGACCCAACGGAAGAGGACCTGACCGTTCTCCTCCAAACGACGGCGGTGCGCGTCCGCGTCGCCGCCCAAGACGAGCTTCCCCTCCGCGTGGCCGGACGGGAAGAGGTACCGCGTGCCCTTGGGCACGCCCTCCAGCGCCGGAAACCGTCCGCCGTCCCACGCGAGGAACGTCGGACGGCACTCGTATCGTCCGCTGTCGTTCGTCATCAGGGCCGCCTCCGGGGCACCGAGGCGGCCGCCGGGGCGTCCGGGCAGGAGGCCGAGCTCCGTCAGCACCTGGAAACCGTTGCAGATCCCGCCCACGAGCCGCCCCGACCGCACGAACTCTTCCAGCTCGGCCCCGATCGACGCCCGCAGGCGCGCCGCGAAGATCGCGCCCGCCCGGACGTAATCGCCGGCGGAGAATCCGCCGGGCAAAAAAAGGACCCGGTAATCGTTGAGCCGGCGGCGCTCCTCCCGCGTCACGTCCCGGCCTTCGAGTTGCTTGAGGTGGACGATCTCGGGGCTCGCTCCGAGCTCGCAGAGCGCGACGAACAGCTCCTCGTCGTTGTTCGTCCCTTCGATCGACAGGATCGCGACCCCGAGGTCTCGGCGGGCCACGCCGGACGAGCCGTCCGGGGCGCTTAACCGTTGTCGTCGCACCGGGTCCGGGTCACTCCGGGCGTACGGTACCGAGCGGAGGGTCGAGGTGGTAGACCCGGATCCTCGTCCCCGCGCGCACGACCCGCCGTCCGGGCGGCAGCATCGCGAACGCCGTCGCTCCCGAGAGGCTCGTGATGATCGACGAGCCCCGGAACGTAGAGTAGGCTCGACCGTTCTCGAACCGTAGGGGCACGATCGTGGACAGGCCGGGGGACGGCGCCATCGCGTCGTGGCCCAGGACCGCCCACCCTTCGGTGAATCCGGGACCGGCACGCCGGGCGATCTTCCGGAGCACGGGCAGGAGGAGCCAGTACATGTTCGCCAGGCACGATGTCGGGTGACCGGGAAGGCCCACCACGAGCTTGTCGCCCACTCGGGCGGCGAGCGTCGGCTTGCCGGCACGGACGGCGACCCCGTGGAAGAGGAGGGTCCCCAAGCGAGGAAGGATCCGGGGCAGGTGGTCCCGCTCGCCGACCGAGCTCCCACCGGTCGCGAGGACCAGGTCGGAGGAGTCGAGCGCGGCGCGGATCGCCCGTTCGATCACCGCGGGGTCGTCCGGGACCGGGTCCGAGAGCCGGGGGATCCCGCCCGCGGCGGTGACGACGGCGGCGATCGTCGCGTTGTTGCTCTCGAAGATCATACCGGTCCGCGGCGGAACGCCGGGGACGAGCAGTTCGTTGCCGTTGGGCACGACCGCCACGACCGGCCGGGCGTAGACCGCCACGGTCGGAACTCCGCACGCGGCGAGCGTGCCGAGCGCGGTCGCCGAGAGCTCCGTGCCCTGGCGCACCAGCACCGAGCCGCGGGGGAAGTCGTGGCCGGGTCGGCTGATGCGGTCCCCGGGCGGGATGGGGCGACGGACGACGATCGACCCTTCCGTCCGTTCGACTTCCTCGAAGATGACGACGGCGTCGGCACCCGCAGGGATCGCTCCCCCGGTCGCGATCGCGACCGTCTCCCCGGCGCCGAGCCGTCCGGGATACGCCTGCTCGGCGAAGACCTCCCCGACGATCCGCAGCGAAACCGGGTGCCCGGGCCCGACCGCGGTGGTGTCCTTCGACCGAACGGCGTAGCCGTCCCAGGTCGTGCGCGCGAACGACGGTACCGGGAACGGAGCTCGGATCGTCGCCGCCGCGACGCGTCCGAACGCCTCGGTGACGGGCAGAGTCTCGGTGCGTCGTACCGGTCGGGCGGCGGAGAGAAGCCGGCGGCGCGCGACGTCGACCTCCGTAAGGCGGCCGAACGCATGCATCTCCACGAGCGCTCCCTCCCTAACCGGGTCCGTCGATCCAAGCCGCGGAGGCTCGGGCGCCGGCGGTCAGGCACTCCCTCATCGGGCGGCCGCCAAAAAAGGCTGCGTAGAACCCACCGCGGAACGCGTCGCCCGCGCCGACGAGCGTCCGGGGGCTCCTCGGACGGACCGAAGGGACATGCTCGCGTCCGGCCCGGGAGAACGCCGAGGCGCCGGCGCGACCCTCGGTCCTCACGACGAGCGGGACCCGGTCGAGAAGGCGATCGAGCGAGCGGGTCCCGGCGAGCCCGAGGGCTCGCGCAATCTCGGAGCGGTTGCCGAACAGGAGCTCGCACTCTCCGAGCAGGGCCGCGAAACGGCGGCGGTCCCAGCGGTAGTGGATCTCCTGCGCCGGGTCGGCCGCGACGTGGAGTCCCGAGGCGCGAGCCCGTCGGGCGAGGCGGAGCTGGAAGTCGGGATCACCCGTCGTGAGATGGACCCAGCTGTACTCCCGAATCCAGTCACCGGGGAGCGCCGCGTGGGCCGTGTCCGCCATCGGTCCCTGGTCGATCAGCGTCCGCTGGCCGCCCTTGCGGTCCTCGACGATGAAGCAGGTGGGTGTCGGCCGCCCGGGGACCGATACAAGTCCCCGGAGGTCGATCCCCGCGCGCTCGAGGCGACGCCGGAACTCGGCCGGGAAACCCTCGCCGACGCGCGCGACCAGGCCGCTCGCTACCCCGTAGGCCGACGCGACACGCGCGAGGTTCGACGCGGTCCCTCCAAGCTCCGTCCGGTTCCGGACCACCGGGACGGTCCGGTCGGCCAGCGGGAACGCGCGAACCGATAGGAATCGGTCGACGTTCACGTGCCCGGAAACGAGGAGGTCGCGGGGCGGGTCGGTCGGTCGTGCGGTCATCGTGCCCGAAGTCCCCGAATCGCCGGGCCGCTTAGCGGTTCGGGGCGGGATCGGGCTCGGCCTTAAGGGGGCCGATGCCTCGGACGGCGGCGGTCATGCTGGTCGAAGGGGCGGTCCTCGATATCGACGGCATCCGACCCGCGTACGTCCGCCTGCGCGGGGGTCGGGTGGTTGAGGTCGGGAGCCCGGGAACCGACAGCACCCGGGGACGCGAGAATCGGCTCCGGGGCATCGTCGTGCCGTCCCCCGTGAACGCGCACACGCATCTCGGGGACGCGGTCTCGTCCGTCGAGCCTCCCCACGGGTCGGTCGCGACGCTCGTCCGCCCGCCGCACGGCTACAAGTTCCGGCTGCTCGAGCGCGCCTCACGCGCGGAGAAGATCGCCGCGATCCGCGCCGCCCTCGAGCGGATGGTCCAGGAGGGGGTGGCGGCGACGATCGATTTCCGCGAGGAGGGCCGTGGGGGTGTCAAGCTCCTCCGGGACGCCGCCCGCGGGGTTCGGATCCGAGCGCTCTCGCTCGGGCGGCCGGTCGCGCGTCCGGTCGACTCCCGGGAGCTCGCCGACCTCCTGCGCGTGGCCCACGGCATCGG